>JAYUUW010000566.1:0-12522 GCA_043754665.1 Anaerolineales bacterium
CTCCTGGGCCGCATTTCCCGGCGCGACCGCGCCTACGAGCGCCAGATGGACCCGGCCTACATCGCTGCCCTCAACGACGCCTACGACCAGTTCTTTGCCAACGCCCCCGGCCCGGTGCTCACCATCGACACCGAGCATCTCGACTTCGTGAACAACCCTGCCGACCTGCAAGCGGTGGCCGAGCGCGTGCAGGCCGCTCTGGGCGTCAACGCCATGCAGGTGCCGCTTCCGTTCGGCGGTGACGCGTGAGCGCCCCCCCGCGCGGCGCGCCCGGCCGCGAGACGCCCATCGCGCAAGCCACCCTGCTCAAGATCGCCCGCGACGCCGCCCAGCAGCGCCTGACGGCCCGTCCCAGCCTGCTCTCGGCCTACCTCATTGGCTCGGTCGCCTCCAATGAGCCGCTGCTGGGCGAAGCCACCGATATCGACCTGGTGCTGATCGACAGCAACCCGCCCGCCGTCGCCCGCGAGGTGGTGCGCCTCACCGATCAGGTGGCGCTCGACATTCACTACCGCCACCGCGACGAGTACACCAACCCCAAGCTGCTGCGCGTGCACCCCTGGCGAGGGCCGGAGATGGCCGAGCCGATCTTCCTGGCCGACCCGCGGCACTTCTTTGAGCTGGCCCAGGCCAGCGCGCGCGGCCAGTTCCACCGCCCCGAGTACGTCGCCGTGCGCGCCCGCACCTTCTTGGCCTGGGCCCGCAGTGAGCTGCACATCGGCCTGCTGCCCGGCGCCGAGCCCGAAGCGCCCGTCAGCCTCGCCAACTGGAGCACGGCCCTGCTCTACGCCGCCAACGCCGCCATCTCGCTCACCGGCTTCCCCGGCGCGGGCCGGCGGCTGGTGCTGCGGCTGGAGGGCGCCGCCGCCAAGCTCAAACGCCCTGACCTCTACACCGACTTTCAAGCCCTGTTCGGCGGTGAGCGCCTCGAGCGCGCCGCCGCCGAGGCCCTGCTGGCCGACTGGCTGGCCGCCTACCGCGCCGGCCAGAGCGGCACCGACGAGCTCATTCACCCCGCCCGCCGCACGCTCTACGAGCGCGGCTTCCGCGCCCAAATTCAGGCCGACCGCGCCGCCGAAGCCCTGTGGCTCATGCTGGCCACCTGGGACGCCGCCCATCGCAATGCGCCCGACGATGCCGCCCGCGCCGCCCGCTGGCAGGCCTTCCTGGCGCAGGTGGGCCTGGCCGCGCCCGACGACTACGCCGCCCGCGTGCAGCAGGCCGTCGATTACGTCAGCGCCGTCGATGTGCTGGTGGAGGGCTGGGCCGAGCGGAACGGAGCCTAGCGCATGAAGAAATTTGTCGCCGTCGCCGGCAACATCGGCGTGGGCAAATCCACCCTCGTCACCCTCCTCAGCCGGCGCCTGGGCTGGGAGCCGTTCTATGAAGCCGTGGCTGAGAACCCCTATTTGGCCGACTTCTACCAGGACATGCGCCGCTGGAGCTTTCACTCCCAGATTTTCTTCCTCTCCAACCGCCTGCGCTCGCACCGCCAACTGCTCGACCACCCCACCTCGGTGGTGCAAGACCGCTCGGTCTATGAAGACGCCGAGATTTTCGCTCACAACCTGTACGACCAGGGCGACCTGGGCGAGCGCGACTACGCCACCTACCGCCAGCTCTACGAAGTGCTCACTGAGTTCCTGCCGCCGCCCGATCTGGTGGTCTACCTGCGCGCCTCGGCCGACACCCTCGGCCACCGCATTGCCCGCCGGGGCCGCGACTACGAGCGCCAGATTTCGCCCGACTACCTGGTCCAGCTTAACCGCCTCTACGAAAGCTGGATCGACGCCTTCAGCCTGTGCCCGGTGCTCACCGTCCCCGCCGACGATTTGGACTACGTGGCCTACCCTGCTCACCTCGAACTGGTGGTGCAGAAGGTGCTCGACAAGCTCCAGGGCAAAGACGAAGTGCGCTTCGAGCGCGAAGAAGTTGAGCGCATCCATGGCCCTGCCTAGTTGCCGCCGGCGCCCATGACCCTCCTGACGCAGTTGGCGCAGCTTGAGGCGGGCGGCCTGGTGCGGCTCGCCCAGCTCCAGCCCGAGGTCGAATACCTCTTCCGGCACGCTCTGGTGCAGGATGCCGCCTATGCCTCTCTGGTGCGGGCCGACCGCCGGCTGCTGCACCAGGCCGCCGGCGAAGCGCTGGAGCGCTTGTACGCGGCCGGCGATACGTCGGCCGCGCTCATCCCCGTGTTGGCCCGCCACTTTGCCGAAGCCGGCGACCACGCCCGCGCCCTGCGCTACTACACCCAGGCCGCCCAAGCCGCCGCGGCCGTGTATGCCAACCACGAGGCCATTGACCTCTTCGGCCGCGCCCTGGCCCTCGCTACGGCCCACGCCGCCGCGCCTGACACCCTCTGCGCCCTCTACCTCCAGCGCGGCCGGGCCTACGAGCTGAGCGCGCAAGATGCCGCCGCCCTGGTCAATTACGAAGCGCTCGAGGCCTGGGCGCGGGCCGGCGGCGGCCAGCCGGCCGTGCTGGCGGCCCTGAATGCCCGCGCCACCATCTATGTGCGCGTCAGCGTCGCGCAAAATATGGCTCTGGGCCACGCGCTGTCAGAACAGGCGCTGGCGCTGGCCCAGGCGCTGGGCGACCAGCCCGGCGAAGCCAAGGCCCTCTGGAATCTGCTGCAGCATGGCCTGGTGGTGGGCCGCCTGGCCGAAGCCATTGCCTACGGCGAACAGGCGCTAGCCCTGGCCCAGGCGCACGATCTGCGCGAAACCCGCGCCTACGTGCTCACCGATTTGGCCAAAGTGCTGTTTCAGGCCGGGCAGGCCGAGCGCGCCCAGGCCGCGCTGATGGAAGCCCGCACCCTCTGGCGCGAGCTGGGCCAGCTGAACATGCTGGCCGATAACTTGGCCACGGCCGACATGGTCGATATTATCCAGGGGCGCTACGCGCCGGCGCTGGCCCAGTCGGCCGAAGCCGCGCACCTCGGCCGCCAGATTGGCAACCTGTGGAACGAAGCCTATGCCTACTATTTAGTCGACACGATTCATTTTGAGCGCGGCGACTGCGGCCAGGCGCTGGCCATCGCCGAGCGCGGCACGCACCTGGCGCTGCAAGCCGGCTTTCTCGAAGGCTACAAACAAGGCTGTTTCGGCCAGGCCCTCATCTATGGCTACTTGGGCGATGTGCCGCGCGCGCTGACCCTCGTGCGCCAGGCCCAGGCGCAGGCCGCGGCGGTAGAAGCGGCCATACAGCCCTGGCTGGAGATTGAGACGCTCATCCCGCTGCTCTATATCCTCAATGACCGGCCGGTGGAAGCCGAGGCGGCCCTGGCCGCCAATCCCCTCAGCCACGATCCCGCCGCGCTCCAGCAGCAGTTCATCTTGACCCAGCTCATCATCATCCAGGTGCAGGCCGAACTGGCCCTTTACCACGGCCACCCGGCCCAGGCCATTGTGTTGATCGTGGCGATGATTGCCGCCCTGCAGCACAGCCACGTCCGCCTGCTTCTCCCCGACGCCCTGGGCCTGCACGGGCGGGCGCTGCACGCCGCCGGCCAACTGGCCGAGGCCCAGGCGGTGCTCGACGCCGCCCGAGCCGAGGCCGAGGCGCTGGGCTCGCGCCGCAGCCTGTGGACCATCCTCGCCGCGCTCGCCGATCTGGCCGTGGCGCAGGGCCACCCGGCCGCCGCGCCGGCCCTGCGCCAAGAAGCCGCCGACATTCTCAGCTACTTGCTCGAGCATGCCGGCTCCGACGAGCTCCGCGCCGCGTTTCGCGCCCGCCCCGCCGTGCGCGCCCTGCTGTCGCCGGCCGCCCCGCCGCCGCCCGTGGGCGACTCGCCCTGACGCCGCTCGCCGCTGCCTGCCCTTCTCCCACCTCCTCTCACTTCCCACATCTCGCCTTCCCTTCCTGCCGCCTGCCCTTCCCTTTAGGCCCTTTCTGCCCTTCAGACCCTTCCTGCCCCCGCACCTCCCACCTCTCACCTCCTCCGCCTAACCTCCGCTTAACATTCCCCCTCGGTATGCTATACTCAGGCATCGTCGTTAGGCGCTCCCCAACCCAACTTAATCAAGCGGTGGCGTCTTTCGTCGGTTAAATGCGGGTTTTTCACCCATGACCCTCCCTGTCAACGGCAACGGCCTCGCTCACAATCGGCTCGCCCTCCTTTACCAGATCAGCCGGGAAATACAGCCGCGCCTCGACCTAGCCGACCTGCTCCCGCGCCTGGTGACCCTCGCCGTTGACGGCCTGCACGCCACCGCCGGCAGCCTGCTGGTGCTCGATGAACGCGGCCTGCCCCAGCAGGGCGCGCTGCTGGTGGAGGGCGCCTTCCGGCCCGAGCCGCTGCCCCTGCTGGGTGAAGTCCTCGCTTACGGCCTGGCCGGCTGGGTCGTGGGCCACAACGAAGCCGTCCACATCCCCAACACCACCGCCGATCCGCGCTGGCACCAGCCTGTTCAAAACCAGCCTGTTGAGGCGCGCTCGGCCATCGTCGTCCCCGTCCTGGGGCGCACGCAGGTCGTCGGCGTCCTGTCGGTGGGCCAATTGCTGCCCGACGCTTTCACGCCCGACGATGTGACCCTGCTCACCGCCATCGCCGCCCAGGCCGGCATCGCCATTGAAAACGCCCAACTCCTCGCCGCCGAACGGCGCGGGCGCGCTATCAGCAACATGCTGCGCGAAGTGGCCCGCACCATCAACGCCACCCTCGACCTCAGCCAGGTGCTGCCCCTCATGTTGGAACAGCTCGGGCGCGTCATCAGTTACGACACCGCTACCATCCTGCTCCAACGCGGCCAGCGGCTCGAAGTCTCGGCCGCGCGCGGCTTTGCCGACCTCAGCAGCGTGCTGCAAGTCAGCTTCGACCCCCAGCGCGGCGTGGTGGGCCGGGTGCTGCGCGAGCGCCGCGTCCTCGTGCTCGACGACGTGCAGCGCTCCGAGGAATGGCAGACCGCCGACATTCCCGAGACCGCCCGCATCCGCGCCTGGATCGGCGCGCCCCTTGTGGCGCAAGATGAGGTCATGGGCCTGCTCTCGATTGACTGCTGGCAGCCCAACGCCTACACCGCCGCTGACGCGCAAGTGGTGGCCGCTTTCGCCGAACAGGCCTCCGTGGCCGTGCTCAATGCCCGCCTGTTCGCCGCCAGCGAGCGCCGCGCCTACGGCCTGCGGGCGCTGGCCACCACGGCCCAGGCCATCAACGGCACGCTTGAGCTGCCTAAAATCCTGCGGCTGGTCGTCACCCACGCCCAAGAATGGCTCGGCATGGAAGGCGCCTCGCTGGCGCTGGTGGAAGGTCAGCAGCTCATCTTCAAAGAAGCCGTCGGCCCCACCGCCGACGCGCTGCGCGGGGCTTCTATCCGGCTGGGGGCCGGCATTGCCGGCTGGGTGGCCCAGCACAACGAGCCGATGATCGTGCCCGATGTGCGCACCGACACCCGCTTCTTTCCGGGCCTCGACGACCAAACCGGCTTTCACACCCGCGCCTTAGCCTGTGTGCCGGTGCGCATCAACAAGCGCGCCATCGGCGTCATCGAAGTCGTCAACCCCGCCACCGGCGCCTTCGACCCTGACACGCTGCATCTGCTTGAGAGCCTGGCCTCGCTGGCCGGCACCGCCATTGTTCAGGCCCAGCGCGTCGCCGAGCTGCAAGCCGCCGAGAACCGCTTTGTCGCCCTGTTTGAAGACAGCCTCGACCCCATCCTCATTAGCAACCTCGACGGCCTGGTCACCGACGCCAACCATAGCGCGGTCGGCTTTTTCGGCTACAGCCGCGAGCAGTTGATCGGCCTGCTCATTCACAACCTGCATCGCGTCCGCACCGACTCGCTGGCCGCCGGGCGCTTTGCCCCGCTGCTGTCCGGTGAGCCCATCGGCTACGAAACCCGCATCCTGACCAAGAGCGGCGTCGAGGTGCCGGTCGAAGTCCACGCCAAGCTCATCCAGCGCGGCGGTGAGAAGTTCATCTATTGGATCCAGCACGACCTGTCGGAGCGGCTGGCGCTGGAAGAGCTGCGCAACGACCTCATCAGCATGATCGTGCATGATCTGCGCAGCCCGCTCGGCAACATGGTGTCGGCGCTTGAAATCCTGCGCAACGCGCTGCCGCCCGGCGATGAGATGGTGGCCTCGCTGCTCACCATCGCCAGCCGCTCCGGCGCGCGGCTCTCGCGCCTGGTCGATTCGCTGCTCGACCTGCGCCGCCTCGAAGTCGGCGAGTTGGGCGTCAACCGCCTGCCGGTCGATCTGGGCGCGCTGTTCGTCGAAGCGGTCGAACAGGTGGAGCCGGCGGCCACCGGCAAGAACCTTACGCTGCGCACCCTGGTGGCGCCCGATCTGCCGCCCGCCGGGGCCGATGCCGACCTCATCCGCCGCGTCGTCATCAACCTGCTCGATAACGCCATCAAATACACGCCGGCGGCCGGGGTCATCACCCTGGGCGTCAGGCGCACCGGGGCCGCCCTCACCGTCAGCGTGCGCGACACCGGGCCGGGTGTGCCGGAGGGCGATCACGAGCGCATCTTTGATAAGTTCATGCGCGTCCAGCGTGAGGCCGCGCCCAAGGGCCTGGGCCTGGGCCTGGCCTTTTGCAAATTGGCCGTCGAAGCGCACGGCGGGCGCATTTGGGTCGATAGCGGGCGCGGCCCGGGAGCGACCTTCTCGTTTACGCTGCCCCTGGCCACCACGGCCGAGCTGCGCCCCGCCGCGTCGGCGCCGCCGGCCGAGGACTAGGCCCCACTTGACCGTATTTTCGCCCGCTGCCGTGTCATAAAGTCACCCCTCCCCTTCAGGGAAGGGGCCGGGGGTGAGGGCTGACCAACCCCACCTGCCTGGCCGGCCTTTGTCCGTTTGCCATCCGCGACAGGGTATAGGAATCTGGAATGCAGAAACTCGCCAAAGACGTCTACGTCGAATCCGGCTTTGCCGGTGTCACCGTCGGGGCCATCCTCACCCCTACCGGCATCATTTGTATTGATGCCCCCACCCACCCGGCCGATGCCCGCCGCTGGCGCATCAAGCTCGCCCAGCTCAGCGACCGCCCGGTGCAGTACCTCATCAACCTCGACCACCACCGCGACCGCGTGCTCGGCAACCAGTGGCTCGAAGCGCCCACCATCGCCCACGAGCTGACCTCCGAGCGCCTGCGCCAGTGGCCCGAACTATTCAAAGGCGGCCCGTCTGAAGCCGGGGCCGACTCTGACCTGGCCACCGAATTGGCCGGCGTGCGCATCATCACCCCGCGCCTTACCTTCACCGACCGCATGCGCCTGGTGCTCGACGGCCACGAGTTGCACCTTACCCGCCGGCCCGGCCACGCGCCGGGGGCCATTTGGGTCGAACTGCCCAAGGAGCGCATCGTCTTCACCGGCGACGCCGTGACCCTGGGCGTGCCGCCCCTGCTGCAAGAGGCCGACCTGGAAGTCTGGCTGGCCCAACTCGCCGAGCTGCGCAAGGTCCGCTACCCGGTGGCCGTCATTGTGCCGGGGCGGGGCGCGCCCACCGACAAAGCCGGCCTGAAACCCATGGACGACTTCCTCAAGCTGGTCCGCCGCAAGCTCGACGCCCTGGTGCGCGCCAAGAAGGGCCGCGCCGAGACCGCCGCGCTGGCCGAGAGCCTGGTCACCAGCTTCGCGCCGTCCGCCGCCCTGCGCGAGCACTACGTCCGCCGGCTGCGCGTCGGGCTCGAGCACCTCTACGACCGCCAGGCCGCCGCCGCCCGCCCGTAGCATGGCCTATCAACCGCTGGTGGAGCTGACGCGCGGCGGCATCGTCGAGTCGCTGCACACCGGGGCGCTGGCCATCGCCGACACGCACGGCCGGCTGGTCGCCAGCTATGGCGACCCCTATGCCGTCGCCTTCCTGCGCTCCAGCGCCAAGCCCTTCCAGGCGCTGCCCACCGTCGAAACCGGCGCGGCCGAGGCCTTCGCCCTCACCCCGCGCGAGCTGGCCCTGACCTGCGCCTCGCATAAGGGTATGGATATGCACGCCGCCGTGGCCGCCAGCCTGCAGGCCCGCGTGGGCGCCACCGAACACGACCTGCTGTGCGGCGCGCATGCCCCCGGCGACGCCGCCACCGCCCAGCGCCTGGCCTGCGCCGGGCAAACGCCCACGCCCAACCGCCACAACTGCTCGGGCAAGCACAGCGGCATGCTGGTGCTCTGCCGCCACCACGATTGGCCCCTGGCCGATTACATCAACCCGCGCCACCCGGCCCAGCAGCTCATCTTGCAGACTTTTGCCGAAGTCTGCGGCCTGGCCCCGCGCGATGTCGTCGTGGGCACCGACGGCTGCTCGGCCCCCAACTTCGCCGTGCCGCTCGTCAGCGCCGCCACCGCCTACGCCCGCCTGGCCGACCCCACCCGTTTACCCCACCGCCGCGCCAACGCGCTGCGCAGCCTGTTCTTCGCCATGACCGCCTACCCCGAGATGGTCAGCGGCCCCGGCGGCTTCGACACTGAGCTGATGCGGCGGCGGCCCGGTCAGTTGGTCGCCAAGGGCGGGGCGGAGGGCTACCAGGCCATCGGCATTGCCCCCAACGCCCTGCGCCCCGGCTCGCCCGCGCTGGGTCTGGCGCTCAAAGTGGCCGATGGCAGTGCCCGCGCCATCTACGTGGCCGTGCTCGAAGTCCTGCGCCAATTGGGTGCGCTTGACGAAGCCGATTTTGACGCCCTGGCCGAGTTTGGCTTTGGCCCGCTGCTCACGCTGCACAACTACCGCCAGTTGGTCACCGGCGAGGCCCGCCCGGTCTTCACCCTCGACTTTTCCGGCGGCCGGCCGGAGACTGCTTAATCGCCATTTCCTCGACAATTGACTCATTTCGCTGTGGTATGGTATCATCCAGACCGTTCAACTCTGCGGCCGCCCGCATCTGGGGCGGCCTCGATTGTTGTAAAAGGAAGTAACTATCAGCGCGTCAGAATATCGCCTCAACGACCAGATTCGCGTCCGTGAAGTGCGGGTCATTGGCCCCAATAACGAAAACCTGGGCGTCATATCGATTCAGGAAGCTCTGCGCATTGCGCGCGAGTCTAATAAAGACCTGGTCGAAGTCAGCCCCACCGCGGTGCCGCCGGTCTGCCGCATTCTCGACTACGGGAAATTCCTGTACGAGAAGTCGAAGAAAGAAAAAGAAGCCCGCAAGGCTCAGAAGGTGATCGAGGTCAAGGAGATTCAACTCCGGCCCAAGACCACCGACCATCATGCCGGCTTCAAGGTCCGCGATGCGCGGCGCTGGCTCGAACTGGGCATGAAGGTCAAGGTCCGCATTAAGTTTCGCGGCCGTGAAATCACCTATCCGCAGATCGCCCGCCAGGATCTGATGGACATCGCCAAAGAGCTGGCCGACGTGGCGATTGTGGAACAGATGCCCGACTTGGAAGGCCGCACCATGCTGATGGTGCTCGGCCCGAACCCCAAGCGCATCAAGAAGGACCCGGTGCCGGTCAAGAAGCCGGACGACGCGGACGGGGCTGTGCCCGCCGAGCCGACACCAGAAGTGTAGTCTGCCACCGGGGCGCTTGTTAGCCCCGGTGAGTTTTGTCCCTCACTGAGGGATAGGTAATGGAATGGACCGGCTCAGGGCCGGCCGCCGCCAAGGAGTAGAACGTGCCTCGCAAACCGAAGATCACCAGTGGCAAGCAGAAGCTGAAGACCCACAAGGCGACAGCCAAGCGCTTTCGCATGACCGGCACCGGCATTGTGGTGCGCACCAAGGGCGGCAAGAGCCACCTGCGCCGCAACACCTCCAAGCGCAGCAAGGCGCAGCTGTCCGAGATGATCCCCGTGAAGGGCGCCAGCTTCATCAAGCGTATTAAGCGCTTGGCCCCCTACATGCGGAAGTACAAGGCCAACCCGCCGGCCTAGCGCGTGAGCGCGAACCGGCCTATTCGTCGCTGGCGGCTTAGGGCACTCAACTTGCGTACCGCGCTGGTCTTCCAGCCGGGCGCGGGCCGTAGGTCGTTGGCAGGAGCAAATGTATGCCTCGTGTAAAGGGCGGACCCCGCCCCCACCTCCGTCACAAGAAGGTTTTGAAGCACAGCAAGGGCGCGCGCGGCGCGTACCACTTGCTGTTCAAGCGCGCCAATGAGGGCATGCTGCACGCCCTGTGGTACGCCTACCGCGACCGCCGCAACCGCCGCCGCGACCTGCGCCGGCTGTGGATCACGCGCATCAACGCCGCCGCCCGGCTCAACGGCCTGTCGTACAGCCGCTTGATCAACGGCCTGCTCAAGGCCGGTATCATTCTCGACCGCAAGACCCTGGCCGACCTGGCCGTGCGCGACCCGCAAATCTTTGCGGCCGTCGTCGCCAGCGCCAAGGCCGCCGCCGCGGCCTAGCGCCGGTTTGACCCTCCCTGGCACACCGAACGCGCCCCCTGGTGGGGCGCGTTTTGTTGTACGCCTCCCGGCCGGTTGCCTGTACAATCGCCCCATGCCTGACCGTCTTACCGCACCATGATCACCTCCCGCGCCAACGCCAAGATCAAATTCGTGCGCGGCCTGCAAGCCAAGCGCGCTGAGCGCGAAGCCGCGCAGTTGTTTGTCGTGGAAGGCGTGCGCCTGCTCGAAGAAGCCGTGCAGGCCGGCACCGCCGCCCACCTGGTGCTGCATACCGAGGCGCTGGACCCGCGCGGCCAGGCCGCCGTGGCGGCGCTCGCGGCGCTGGGCGCGCCGGTTGAAGTTGTCACCCCGGAGGTCATGGCTGCCGCCGCCGATACGCAGACGCCGCCCGGCCTGCTGGCCGTCGTGCCGCTGCCCAAGCTGGCGCTCCCGACGCCGTTGACCTTCGCCCTGGTGCTCGACCGGCTGGGCGACCCTGGCAACCTGGGCACCATGCTGCGCACCGCCGCCGCCGCCGGGGTGCAGGCGGTGTTCCTCGCGCCCGGCACCGTGGACCCGTACAACCCCAAGGTGGTGCGGGCCGCCATGGGGGCGCACTTTCACCTGCCGCTCGTCGCCGCCGGCTGGGACGCGCTGCCCGGCTGGCTGGCCGGCCTCGACCTGTGGCGCGCCGAGGCCGAAGCCGGCGAGGTCTATGACGCCGTCGACTGGCGCCGCCCCTTCGCCCTGCTCATCGGCTCGGAGGCCAGCGGCCCCGGCGACGCCGCCCGCGCGCTTGCCCCCGAGCCGGTGCGCATCCCCATGCCCGGCCGGGCCGAGTCGCTCAATGCCGCGATGGCGGCTGGGGTGCTCATGTTCGAAGTCGCCCGCCAGCGCCGTTCGCCGTAAGACCACCCGCTACCGGCACCTCCCTTTCGTGCCCATTCGTGCTCCCCTCGCGTCACCTTCCGCCAGTGTTGCGCGTGAGCGCCTGTTCCCCCAGCGCCCACCCTCCCCCCTTCGTGCTCATTCGTGGCCACCGCCTTTTCCCGCCCCCGAAGGGTATAATCGTCTCACCATGAAGTCTCCCAACTGGTGGCAAACGGTGCGGGCGCGGATCAGCCCGCCGGCCGCGGGCAAAGAGGCGGGCATGTTTGCCTTGCAGCGCGGCCGGCTCGCCAACGGGCTGCGGCTGTGGGTCAAACCGCGCCCCGGCACCGGCACCGTCATGTTATTACTGCAAGTGCCGGTCGGCTCGCGCCACGAGACTAAAGCCGACAACGGCATCAGCCATTTCCTCGAGCACATGGTCTTCACCGGCACCTCACGCTGGAACGAACTGGAAGTAGTCGAGGTCATCCGGCGGCGCGGCGGCGAGAGCAACGCCCGCACCGCCCGCGAAGACACCGTCTACTGGCTGCACCTCAAATCCGAAGACCTGGAGCTGGGCCTCGATTGGCTGGCCGAAGTCGTCTTCCGCCCCACGCTGCCCCAGGCCAAGTTCACCAAAGAGCGCCAGGTCATCATTCAGGAGAAGGGCGGCGAGATCGGCGCGCTGGAGCAGGTGGAAGAGTGGATTGAAGACCTCGGCCTCGGCTCCAACGTCTTCCGGGCTGTGCGCCACCGCCTGTACCCCAAGAGCTCGCTGCTGCTGCCCGTCATCGGCGACGACCGCTCGCTCCGGCGCATCAAGTACGAGCACCTGACGGCGTTTTACAAGCGCCACTATCAGCCCAACAACATGACCCTCATCGCCGTGGGCGATGTCACCGAAGCCCAGGTGCAGGCCGGGGCCGAGCGCTTCTTGGGCGGGTTTGCGGCCGGCCCGCTGCCGCCCCGGCCCACCACGCCCGCCGCCCTGCCCAGCAACTTCAGCCTGCGCCTGCGCGGCCCCAACGTTAACGACCAGGGCCAAATTTTGCTGGGCGCGCCGCTGCCCGGCATGAACCACCCCGACCGCTGGGCGCTGGGCGTGCTGGCCGAAATCCTCGACAACACGCTCACCCAGGACATTCGCTACAAGCGCGGCCTGGTCTACGGCATTGATGTCTACCCGGCGCTCTACACCGATGTGGGCTATTTTGTGGTCTACACCGTGGCCGACAGCGCCCGCTTCCCCGAAATTTTGGCCGAGGTGGAGAACCAGATCGGGCGCGCCCTGCGCGGCGAGCTGGAGCCGCAGACCGTGGCCGAGGCCAAGTCGGCCATTCGCGGCCGGCTGCTGCTGGGCATGGAGAGCAACGCCGACTTT
>JAYUUW010000567.1:0-6052 GCA_043754665.1 Anaerolineales bacterium
GCGTGAACACGGCGTTCGCCACCGCCCCGGCAATCGGGCCGATGGGCGGCTCGCCCACGCCGCGTGGGGCCGAACCGCTGGGCAGCAGCACCACTTCAATCGCCGGGGCGTCAGCCATGGTGAGCAGCGGGTATTGGTCGAAGTTGTCGGCCTGGATCCGTCCGTTCAGCACCTGCGCCGCCTCGATCAAGGTGGAGCTCAGCCCCATGATGATCGCGCCTTCGGTCTGCGCCCGCACGCCGTCGGGGTTGATGATGAGGCCGGGGTCGATGGCGCACGTCACCCGGTGCACGCGGAGGCGGCCCGCGTCCACGCTCACCTCGGCCACCTGCGCTACGACGGTGCCCACATCCACGCAGCAGGCCAGCCCGCGCGCCCGGCCGCTGGGGGCAGGGGTGCCCCAGCCGGCCGCCTCGGCCGCCGCCCGCAGCACCGCGCCCAGCCGTTCGCCCATTGCGCCCTCCGGCAACTGCCGCAGCCGGAACGCCAGCGGGTCCACGCCGGCCGCGTGCGCCAGCTCATCCATAAAGCTCTCGACGGCAAAGGTGTTGGCCAGCAGTCCCAGCCCGCGCCACCAACTGGTGGGCACCGGCAGCTTCACCGCCCGCGTGCGCGTGTAGCGGTGCGGAATGGCGTACTGAAGCCGCGCCCCGCGCCAGGCTGCGAAGTCGCCGGTGACGGCCAGGATGAAGCCCGGCACGAACGCCGCCGCCACCTCGCCGCTGGTCTGCCAGTGCGCCAGCGCCGCCACAGTGCCGTCGGCCGCCAGCGCGCCCTTAAGCTGGTGCTGCGTCGGCGGGCGCAGATAGCCGTTCTGAAATTCCTCGGTGCGGGTCCAGCCCACATGCACCGGCCGCCCGGCGGCCTGCGCCAGCCGCGCCGCCGCCACGGCCACATCGGACCCATACTTGCGCCCAAAGCCGCCGCCGACATACAGCGGGTGCAGTTCCACCGCTTCTGGCTTCAGGCCCAGCGCCTCGGCCACGGCGGTGCGGGTGAGGGTGGGGAGCTGGGTGCTGACCCACACCCGCGCCCGGTCGGCCAGCACTTCGACCAGCGCGGCCTGCGGCTCCAGGTGCGCGTGCGCCGCCATGGGCGTGGCATAGTGCGCTTCAAGCGCGCCGTCGGTCAGCCCGCCTGCGCCGTCGCCCTCGTCCTGAATGATGATGCCGTCGTTCGGGTCGATCGCTAATTGCGCGTCGATCTCGGCCTGGGTCCACAGCTTGCCGGTCTCCCATTCCAGGTCGAGCGCGGCGAGCGCGGCGTGGGCCTGCTGCCGGCTCTCGGCCACGATGCCGGCATAATCTTTGCCCAGCACCACTTGCACCACGCCCGGTTCGCTGCCGGCTGTGCCGGCCGCCGCCCGCTTGAGCGTCGCGCCCAGGTTGGGCGGCGATGCCATCGCGCCGTACAGCATGCCGGGCAGGCGCGCATCGAAGCCGTAGATGGCCGCGCCGGTCACCTTGTCGGGCAGGTCGACGCGCGGCATAGATTGGCCGATGAGCTTGAAGTCGCCGGTCTTCAGCGCCGGCGGCTCGGCGGGGGCTTCCCACGCGCCCGGCTTGGCCTGCACCACTGCGCCGAAGGTCAGTTGCGCGCCGCCGGCGCTGGTAAAGACGCCGTCGGCCAGGGTCAGCGTGTCGACGCCCACGTTCAATTGGCGCGCCGCCTCGGCCCGCAGCATCTCGCGCAGATTGGCCGCCACCTGGCGCACCACGCCCCACATGGAAGAGACCGTGGTGCTGCCGGTGGTGCCGTCGCCATCGACCGGGCCGCGCACCGTGTCGGCCTGCACCACGCGCACCGCGGCCCAGGCCACGCCCAGCTCCTCGGCCATGATCTGGGCCAGCGCGGTATGCACGCCCTGGCCCATTTCAATCTTGGGAATGTAAAAGCGTGCCTCGTTCGCGGGCGTGAGTTCGATCCACACGGCCGGGTCGATGGCGATCGCGCCGGCCGGGCGGCCCGCGCCGCTGTCGAGCGCTTCGGCGGCGCGCAGTTGCACCGCCGGCCAGCCGAACACGTAGCCCAGCGCCAGCCCGCCGCCCAGCGCGCCCGCGCCAATGAGAAAGCCCCGGCGCGAGACGCGCCACTTCTTATTCTTCTTCGGCTTGTCGTTCACGTTCGCTTTGGTCGTCATGCGGTTTGCTCCGCCGCCGCCAAGATGGCTTGCTTGATGCGGCCATAGCAGCCGCAGCGGCAATAGTTGCGGCTCATGGCCTCCACCACTTCGGCTTCGGTGGGGTGGGGCGTGGCGGCCAGGAACGCCGCCGCCGTCATGATCTGCCCTGGCTGGCACCAGCCGCACTGCGGCACCTGGGCCGCCAGCCAGGCTTGCTGCACTGGGTGCAGCAGCGGCGCGCCGTCGGGCTGGGCCGCGGCCAGGCCCTCAATCGTGACGATCTTCTGGGCGCCCACTGTGCTGAGCGGCACGGTGCAGGCCCGCGCCGCCACGCCGTCGAGATGCACGGTACAACTGCCGCAGATGCCCGCGCCGCAGCCGTACTTGGTGCCGGTGAGGCCGAGCTCGTCGCGCAGCACCCACAACAGCAGCCGCTCCGGCGCGGCGGGTACCTCTACATCGCTACCATTGATATTTAATATCATGCGTCATTTCCTGTTTCTACCTTAACGGCCGCCGGCCCTTCGCCGCGCGCCTTGGCCTCCAGCAGCCCCTGCCGGGTCCACACCGGGCGGTCGCCCACGGCGCTCACCGGGTAGCAGCAGGCGCGTGTGGCTTTGCCATCCACCAGCACCAAACACGTGCCGCACATGCCCACGGTGCAGCCAAAGCGGATGGGCAGCCCGAGCTCATCGTGCAGCACCCACAGTAGTTCGCGGTCGGGGCCGTCGGGCAGAGTGTAGTCTTGCCCGTTGACGTTCAGCTTCATGCCGCGCCGGCGTCCGCGTCCGCGCCGGCGGTGGGGGGCGCACTGGGATTGGCCGCCACCTTCGGACCGCGCCGTCGAAAGAGCACCAGGCCCAGCCAGATGATCCCGGCCAGCACAAACACCAGCGGGTAGTCGATGACCGGGATGCGGATGATCTCATTGAGTTGGCCCCAGCCGCGCCCGGCGTACACCACGGCCACGGCCGCCACGTACACGCCGGCCAGCACCCAGCGCACCCAGCGTGCCAGCCCCAGCCCGTGCATCTGCGTGATGATGAAGATGCCGCTGAAGCCGAAGAAGAACATGGGCCAGAAGCCGGTTGGCCCGGCCTGCACCAGCGCCACCAGCGTGCCGTGCGCCAGCACCAGCACCTCTTGCAGCACGGTCCACCAGCGGTTGATGTGAATGCGGGTGAAGAACAGGCTGCTTTGCAGCAGCAGCAGGAACATATACACAAAGCCGATCAAGTGGCCGCTGGTGTTCTCCATGGGGTGATACCAAAAGGTGAACACGGCGGCCCAGGCGAAGAAGTAGCCGTGATACTTCCGCGCCGCCCGCCCAATCTCTTTGCCAATCGGCGCTTTCTGGCCGAAGAACAAGCCGCGCCGCTGGTTCTCCATGAGCAGCACCCACACCAGCAGCACGATGACCGAGCCTTGCGAGCTGAAGATCGACACATCTTGCGCCAGGCCGTCGTACCAAATGTGCGTCTGCACAAAGTGCAGCAGGATGAAGCCGGCGTTGGCGGCCAGGGCGATGACGTTTACGCGGTGCAGCCCGGTGGTGTAGGTCTTGACGCGCGTTTGGCCGTAGTAGATGAGCCCCCACAGCGTGAGTTGGTGCGCCAGGTAGAAGCCCCAGGCGGTGGCGCGTGACCAGAAGGTGGGCACATTTAGCCGCCAGTAGTACCAGGCGGCGCCCTGGTCGGGCAGGTGCGGCACGGCCGCCAGAAACTGCCCGGCCCACCAGATGAGGGCGGTGAAGGCCAGGCTAAACGCCACCCCGCCGATGAGGCCCCACACATCGCGCCGCTGCATTGTTGCTGGCTGTTGCATCGCTGTATCCTTACTGTCCGGCCCCTATGCGGCCCATATTCTACCCGGCTTTTAGGGGTTGCGGCCGGGTGTTCGCGCGCCTATAGGGCGGTGCTGGGTGCTGTCGCATCCGCTGAAACTGCCTCTTGCAAACAGAACATTAATTCTATACGCTGGCCGGTATGAAAGCGCCCGCGCCCACTGCCTCCCGCTTGCCCGCGCCGCGCCACGCCCTCGTGCGCGCCGTGGCCGCGCGGCTGGCTGGCCGTGACAGCATTGTCAGCACTGCCAGCAACGTGGCAGCAGCAGCGATGCCGCACCGCCACGCCGGCAATGTCAGCATTGCCAGCAACGTGGCAGCACCAGCGATGCCGCAGCGCCATGACGGCAATGTCAGCACTGCCAGGAGCGCGCCAGCACCAGCGCACCGTGCGGCCGGCCGGCTCCCCTTATGTCACCATGACAGTAGTGACGGTACGCCGGGGTAGCGTGGTCGCCGTGACGCCGCCGCCTACCCTCTCCGACCTCTGACCTCCGACTTCCCACCTCTCACCTCCCTTTGACTCCCCTGTGCTCCCGGCCTATCATCCCGCCCATTACCCCTCACCTGCTGCCCGGAGACACCGATGCTCACCCTGACCCTGACCGTCGCTGACGCCACCCGCCTCGGGCTGGAACTGTTCACCGCCGCCGGCGCGCGGCCGGATGAAGCCGCCCTGGTCGTCAATGAATTGGTCGAAGCCAGCCTCATGGGCCTCGACTCGCACGGCCTACTGCGCTACAGCGACTACCTCGGCTGGGTGCGCAGCGGCCAAATCAAGCCCGGCGCGCCGGCCACCATTGTGCGCGAAACCGCCACCACCGCCGTGGTGGATTGTGGCCTCAACTTTGGGCAGGTCAGCGCCGCCTACATCGTGGACCTGGCCCGCACCAAGGCCGCCCAGGCGGGCACGGCCTGCGTGGTCAGCCAGAACTGCAACCACGTGGGCCGGTTGGGCGCGTGGCCCCAAAAGCTGGCCGAGGCGGGCTTCTTCGGGCTGGCCTTTGCCAACAGCCCGCGGCGCGGCCACTGGGTGGTGCCGTTTGGCGGGCGCGAGGGCCGGCTGGCCACCAACCCACTGGCCTATGCCGTGCCCACCAACGGCCAGCCGGTCGTCATGGATATGTCGACCGCCATGATCGCCGAGGGCAAGGTGCGCGTGCTGCTGCACCAGGGCCGCCCACTGCCGCCCGGCGCGGTGATCGACGCGGCCGGCCTGCCCACCACCGACCCGGCCGCCTTCTATGGCCCGCCCCACGGCGCGATCTTGCCGTTCGGCGGCGAGTTGGGCTACAAAGGCTTTGGCCTCAGCCTGCTGGTCGAAATCTTGGGCGGGATTCTGGGCGGCTTCCCCAGCACCAAAGACGGCGCGCACATCAACGGCTTCTGCCTGCTGGCCCTCGACCCCGACAAGTTCTGCGGCCGCGAGCGCTTTCAATTCCTCATGGACGACCTGAGCGCCTACATCACCGGCACGCCGCCGCTCACGCCGGGCGGGCCAGACGTCATCATGCCGGGCACGCTCGACTTTCGCACCCGCGCCCGCCGCCTGGTCGAGGGCCTGCCCCTGGCCGAGAACATTTGGCGGCTCATGGAGCAAGCCGCCGCCGATTTGCAGGTTGACCTGGCCTGGGCGCGCGCCGGGTTCGCCCAGCCCCTGAGCTAACGCATCCGTCTTTGGAGGTCATGCCCATGTCTGTCGAACACGTTCCCCCGCGCTACACCGGCGTCGTCTTCATCACCGGCGGCAGTCAGGGCATTGGCGCGGGCTGCGCGCGGGCGTTTGTGGCGGCCGGGGCGCGCGTGGTCATCGCCGACATCAACGCCGCCGCCGGGCAGGCGCTGGCGGCCACGCTGACCGCCGCCGGCCCCGGCCAATGCCTGTGCCTGCCGTGCGACGTGTGCGACTTCGACCAACTCCAGCGCACGCTGGCCGCCGCGGTGGCGCACTATGGCCGGCTCGACTGCCTGATCAACAACGCCGGCTGGCACCCGCCGCACAAGCCGATTGACGACTTCAGCCTGGCCGAGTTCCACGACCTGCTGCAGCTCAACCTGATGGCGGTCTTTGCCGGGTGCAAGTTCGC
>JAYUUW010000568.1:0-2025 GCA_043754665.1 Anaerolineales bacterium
GCTCTATGACTACGGCTGCGACTGACCCAACCAATCTCTAGAGCGGCTACCTAATTGAAGGACGCCGATCGGTTAATAGCGAGCGCTGGGCGTTCGGCCCAGCAAAAACCACTGGGCTTGCGAACGGCCCTACGGAAGTCGTTCTAGCACGGCTCTGGTGAAGCGCACGTGAGGCCATACACGCGCCTGTAGACAGCGTCAGTCGAGCGGGTGCTTGTCGATGCGGAAGGTGCAGGTGGCCCCGCCGGTGGCGACGCACTCGATCTCTTCCACGCGGAAGCGCCGGCCGCCGGTGCCCCAGAAGAGCGATTCCTCGAGCAGGCCGCCAGCCAGATGGCAGCACGGCTCCTCCGACTGCCGCCCCCAGCATACCGGGCAGCGCTCAATGATCCAGAAATGCACGCCGTCGCCTTCGGAGAGCTTGACGATCTGGTCGGAAAATTGATTGAAGACGCGGGCGAAGACATCCAGGCCCACGCGGAATTTCATGCCCAGCGGCATCAGGCGCATGGGCAGGTCGGCGATGCCCAGCAGCGGGTCGAAGTCCTTGAGGCCCAGCTCCAGCGTGCCGCGCCCAATGCGCAGGTTGCGCTGGCGGCCGGCGCGGATGCCGAAGATTTGCTCGGTGCCGGCCTGCAAGGCGCTGACGTGCTCGAACGGAAAGCGCTTGTCGAAGTTGTTGAGCGGCATGGTCGAGATCAGCCGCTCCAGGTGCGCCGTTTGCAGCACTTCAAGAAACGACTCGGGGCCGAGCTCCCGCTTCATGGACTGCAAGACGATGCGGCCCATGCGGTTGGGGTAGTAGTAAGTGGGAGAGGCGGGTGGAACTGACATAAGACTTGGTTAGGATTATATGCGCCGGACGGCGAAGCGACAATGCCCCTCACGTGCTAGCGGGCCGACTGGTTCAGGTGACGATGACGACCAGCACCTCGCGCGGTCCGTGGACGCCCACGGTGAGTGTCATTTCGATGTCGCCGGTGCGGCTGGGGCCGGTGATCAGGTTCAGGCTGCTGGCGGCGCTGACATCAGCGGCGGCGGCCGGACCCTGCGCCGCCAGCCACGCCGCCCAGGAGGCGTAGAACTGGTCAGGCGTCACAAGCGCCACATGCACCTCCACCGAGAGCGAGGCCAGGCGCGGGCGGCCCGGCCCGGCCCGCAGCGCCAGCGTGCCAGTCTGCGCGAACGCCGCGTCGGCCCCAGTGACACCGAGCCGAATCTGCTCCCAGTGGGCCAGCGCCTCGGCCCGGCCGGCGGCGGCGTACGGCAGGGCGCCCTGCTCCACCGCAATGCCCTGCCCTTGCAGCGCCGCCAGCAAATCGGGCACGGGCAAGAGCGATTGATCCCAACTGAGAATTTCAGAAAAGCCGCGCTCACGCAGCAGGGCCAGCAGCCAGCCCGCCACCTCGGCCG
This sequence comes from Anaerolineales bacterium, assembly GCA_043754665.1. Classification (GTDB taxonomy): domain Bacteria; phylum Chloroflexota; class Anaerolineae; order Anaerolineales; family UBA6663; genus JADZEK01. The sequence goes on from JAYUUW010000568.1 coordinate 1,414, forward strand.
CCGGCATGGCGTACACCGCGCCGGTGAGGGCTTCGAGCGCCATTTTGAAGTCAGCCAGCATCGCGGCCACTTCGGGCGCAGGGAGGTCAACCGGCGTCGGGGCCAACGGCGTGTGCAGCGTCAGCGGGATCACATCAGCGTCATGGGCATGCGGCGGGGCGGCGACGATCTGCGGCCGGGCCTGGAGCGACCGGCGGATGGTGTCGAGCGTGCGGGCGCGCGAAGAGGTGGTCATTGGCCGCCGCCCTTGGCCTTCTGCTTGGCGGCCCAGCGGTCGCGGAACGATTTAGCGGCGAACGGCGGAAAGTCGCGCCGCTGGGTCCAGGCATTCAGCGGCGGCGGCAGCGCCTTAAGCCACTGGCCGCCGCCCAGCAGGCGCGTGCCCAGGGCCGCCGCGCGCTGCGCCAGTTGGTAGCGGCCCGTGCCGGCCATCACCCAGGCATACGCGGCCAGCCCAAACTTGAGCCAGGCGGGCGGCTTGCCGGCTTTGACATGCTGGCCGCGCACGGCGAGCAGCATGGTGGGGATGTCGATGCGGACCGGGCAGATGTCGCGGCACGCGCCGCACAGCGAGCTGGCGTTGGCAAGCTGGCTGAACTCGGTGCCGAACAG
>JAYUUW010000569.1:0-2733 GCA_043754665.1 Anaerolineales bacterium
GGCGGCTGGCGGCGGCCTACTACGGCGATGGCACGAAGCTTAACGTGATCCAGTATTTCAATGGGCTGGGTGAGACCGATGTGATCCACGACGGCCAGGTGCTGCTGATCCCCGAGCCGGCGCTGCCCGGTGTGATCCCTGAAGACCGCAAGCCCGTCGGCCTCACCGACGCCGCTCCGCCGCGCCCGAGCTAGCCGCTACACCGCCTGCGCCAGCAGCACATACGGCGCGCCGAGCACATGCGTGAGGAACACAATCCGCTCCTCCGCGCCGGTGAGGCGCAGTTGCTGGATCAGGTCTTCCGGCGTCAGCGGTGAGCCGCGCTTCTTGACCGTCACGCGGCCCACGTTCAGCGCCCGCAGCCGCTCGCGCAGCCGCTTGAGGTTGAACGGCAGCGCCTCCTCCACGCGGAAGGCCCGCGCCCAGGGGGTGGGGCGCAGCGCGTCAGCGGTCAGGTAGGCAATGTCGCGGTCAAGCTGGCGCGCCCCCAACTGCGCCGCCAGCGTGGTCACCAGCCCCGCCCGCAAGATGGCTGGGTCCGGTTCGTACAGGTAGGCCAGCGGCGCGCCGGGGGCGGGCGGCGCGGCTTCGGCGGCCGGGTCGGGCAGCAGGGTGTAAGTGGTGTCGCCCTCCAGCAGCGTGGCGCGCCGCGCCGCCGTGCGCAGCGGCCCGAACCACAGCGCGCACTCCTTCAAGTCCCCCCCCAGCGAAATGAACTCCACCTCCGCGTCATAACCAGCCAGCTCGGCCAGGTCCACGCCGGGCGAAATCTTTACCCCGCCGGCTGGGGCTTGCGCCAGCCAGGTGTGCACCCGACTCAGCGGCGGCTGATAGTCGCGCACCGAGAAGCGCCGCCGCCCGCCGGCCCGCCGCGCCGGGTCAAAGAAGAAGCCGGCCAGCGGCGGCAGCGGCCACGTTTCCAGGTCGGCCGTCACCCACTCGGCGCGCTCGGCCAGGCCATAGGCGGCCAGGTTGTGCGCCGCCATCGCCAGCCGCAGCGGGTCTTGGTCCACCGCCAGCACGCGGCCCTGCGCGGCCAGCCCCACGCTGTCCCCGCCGATGCCGCAGCCCAGGTCGGCCACTTGGCCGAGGCCGGCGTAGCGGGCGGCGCGGTAGCGGCTAATGCGCTCGCCGGAGGCCTGCTCCAGCGCCTCGCGGGTGAAGTACATGGCCGCCGCCCGGCTGAACTTGGCCTGCGCTTTCACGCGCAGAATGGCCGTCTCCAGCGCGGCCTTGGCCAGCGGCGCGGCATAGGTCTTTTGCAGCCGCGTCAGGTGGGTAAGGAAGCTCTCTTCGGTGGGATTTAACGCCGTGGCGGCGGCCAGGGCGGCCTGGCCGGTGGAAGTGAGCGTATCATTAAAATCGGTGAGGTCCACAGTGGCGCGATTATAATTCGGGGTCGGGGGATTGGGAGGTCGCCATGGACTGGAACTGGATTGGTAAAGTCGCGCGCGGGCTGGTAGTGCTGGGTGTGTTGGGCGCGGCGGCGTGCAGTGCGCCCGCGTCGGACCCGCAGCCGACCCCGCAGTGGGTCGAGCTAGATCGCGACATCAATGTCGACAGCATCGTGATTAGCAGCGGCCCCACGCCCGCGCCGGTGGTGCCGGTGGAGGTCAGCCTGGCCGACGCCCAGGCGCTCTTGCCGTTCGCCGTGGCGCTGCCGAGCGCCGTGCCGGCCGGGTTTGTGCCGAGCGAACTGGTCGAAGTGGTCGCGCCGGAGGCGGCTGAGGCCGGCGACTATGCCAGCCTGATTGTCACCTGGGAGAACGCCGCCGAGGCCACGGTGCGGCTGACCATCAGCACCATTGTGGCCGGCGCGCCGGCCGTGGGGTCGGTGGGCAGCGGCGAGGCGGTGACGGTGCAAGGCCAGCCGGGCACGCTGCAACAAACGCAGGGCCTGGGCCCCGACCGCGTGACGCTCACTTGGGCCAACGGCGGCCTGGCCTACCGCCTCTCGGCCACCGGCGGGCTGCTCACCGGCCCGGACCTGCTGGCCATGGCCGAGTCGCTCCCCTAGCTTTCCTCGCCCGTAATCGCCCGCTGCGGGTCCACGTTGAGCGGCGGCCCGGCGGGCAAGCGCCGCAGCGCCTCAAAGTCAGGGTTAAGCACATAGGGCAGCGGCCAGCCTGCCGCCGCTGCCGCCGGGAACTTGCCGACCTTGTTCACGCGCGGGCCGCCCCCGGCCAGGATGGCCTGCTGCATGTAGGCCACGGCCTTCACCAGCGCGCTGAAGGCCAGCAGCGTCGGCGCACCGGTGGCCGGGTCGAGCACGGTAGCGGCGTGCCAGGTAATGGCCTCGTCCGGCGTGAGCTTCCAGGCCGGTTTGTTGGGCGTCTGCGTGACCAGCAGAAAGACATGCGGGGTCGTGAGCGCAACGCTCGCCAGCGCCTGCTGCCGCGCCAGGCTGCCGCCCTCCGGCGGGCGCTCGCCCCGGTACAGGCAGACCGGGCCGTGCGCTTCCACCAGGCAGTGGATCAACCCGGCCGCGGTCAGTGCGGCCAGCAGCGCTTCCGGTGCACCGGAGGAGGCCAAGATCAGCCGGCCGCCGGGGCGCAGGCCCGCCAGCAGCGCCGCCAGGTGAAACGGCCCGGCCTCGCCGGCCACCGCGTCGAACGGCCCGGCCGGCAGCGCGGCCAGGTCGCCGCGCACCACCTCGGCCAGTCCGGCTAGCTCCGTGGCGGCGGGCGCATCAAGCGCCAACACACGCGGCCGGCCGGCGCTGGGCGGCAAGTG
>JAYUUW010000570.1:0-1951 GCA_043754665.1 Anaerolineales bacterium
TAAAGCTAGCCGGGCCGGACTGCCAAGCATAGAGGAGGAACTGCCACAAACCGCCAGGCTGGGGCCACGCCGGCGAACGGGGTTGAGCGCCGGCGCGCTAGCCGACCAGGCCGTAAACCGAGCTGGCCGGGCGGCTGGTCTAGTTCGCGGCGCGCGCAAATTCGCGCACGCTGCCCACGCTGCTGCGCGCCTGGGAGATCACGTTGAGCACCTCGGCCGCGGGCGCCTCCGGGGCCAAATTCTGGCGCAGCAGGCCAAGCCCGCGAATCCCCGGAAAGCGGCCCACGTGCGGCTTCACGCCGTGCCCCGGCTGCCCGGCGCGGGCCGACAAATCCTCGATGACTTTGACGATTTCGGCGGTCAGGCTCAGCACCGCGCCGCGCCCGGCGTTATAGGTAGCCACCGTCGGGCGGGCCTGCACCCGGTTCAGGTAGGCCTCGACCTCGTCCAGGTTATCCAGCAGGTCGCGGATTTGCTCGAGGTTCTCGTCCATTTCGGCGCGCCGGGCGGCCACGAACTTCTTCCAGGCGGCGTCGGAGACGGCCGGCGACCAGGCCAGGCGCGTGATTTTGGCCTGCTTGAGCATATCGGTCACTTGTTTGAGGCTGGCGGAGGGGATGAGCGGGTTCTTCTTGTATTTTTCGAGCGTCTTGCCGAGGGTGGTTTCGAGCACCACCACCGCCTTATACAGGGTCAGCAGGCCGCCGCGCGCGCCGTAATACGCCTTGTCGATTTCGTCGAGCAGGGCCGGGGTGAGGTTTTCACCGGCCTGCACCAGCACAATCTTGGTGGCGATCTTGTCCCACTTCACCTTGTCATGCGCCAGCTTGACCGCCCGCATGGCCTCGCTGATGCCGGTCTTGCCGCCGATCTTGGCAAACACGCCTTTCTTCTTCTTCCACTGCACTTCGGTCAAAATGATGTGAATGATAGGTTTGGTGAGCATGAACGAGCGCCTCCCGGCAGCAAACAGATAGACCTAGCCCACCAGCCCATAGACCGGGATGGCCGCGCCGTGGATGGCGCGGGCGGCGTCGGAGGCCAAGAAAATCACCACGGCGGCCAGGTCGGCGGGCGCGACCCACTTGCTGAAGTCGGCGGTGGGCGAGCCGGCGCGGTTGGCGGGGGTGTCGATGGAACTGGGCACCACGGCGTTGACGTTGATGTTCTGCTCACGCACTTCGGCTGAGAGCGCTTCGGTCAGGCGCAGCACCGCCGCCTTGCTGATGGCATAGGCGGTTTGCTTGCGCCCGGCTTGCAGCGCGGCCTTGGCGCCCACGTTGACGATCTTGCCGCCGCCCTGGGCCAGCATCAGCGGCACCACGGCGCGGCAGGTGAGGAAGGCCGAGCGGGCGTTGAGGTTGAACATGAAGTCCAGGTCGGCCTCATCCATCTCGGCCACCAGCTTGCCGGGCTTGAAGCCGCCGGCAATGTTCACCAGCACATCCACCCGGCCCCACTGGGCCTGCACGGCCTGCACCCATTCGTTCACGCTGGCGGCCTGGGTCACATCCACCACGGCCGGCAGCCCTCGGTCGGCCCCCAGCCCCAGGTCGGCCAGCAGGGCTTCGGCCTGGTCGAGCTTGCGGGCCGTGACCGCCAGCCGCGCCCCCGCCGCCGCAAACGCCTTGGCCACATACGGCCCAAACTCGCCGGTCGCGCCGGTAATCAAGACCACAGGATCAGCTACCATCACAGCCTCCAGGGGCATAGGGGACGAATGTAGGGCGGATTATACATAGATTGGAGGTGAGAGGTCGGAGGTCAGAGGTCGGAGAGTACGCAGGCGGCACGCGTAGCGGGCAGTCGGCAGCGAGCCAACTATCTTGGCGCGCTCTGCCAGAAGCGTCTAAGACCAACCGTTACAAGTTAAGCGGCGGGCGCGGCGGTCAAGGGCGAATTTGACCAAAAGGCGAGCGGCGGTAGACTGGCGGGATGAGCGAACCTAGCC
>JAYUUW010000571.1:0-3027 GCA_043754665.1 Anaerolineales bacterium
CGCCGTTGGGGAAGTAGATGTTGAAGAACACAAACTGCTCGAACTCGGTGATGAGGGTGCGGCCGTCGGCGTCGTAGCGGGCGTCGTTGAGACCGGTGAGGGTGCGCACGACGGGCAGGCGGCTGTAGGTGACGACGCCGCTGTAGCCTTTCTTTTCGGCGGAGGCCCAGGCGGCGCTGTAGCCGGGCGGGGCCAGCAGGGCGGGCGAAAGCTGCTCCGGGTTGGCCTTGGTCTCTTGGATGGCGACGACGTCGCCCCCGGAGGCGGCCAGCCAATCGAGAAAGCCTTTCTTCTCGGCGGCGCGAATGCCATTGACGTTCCACGACAACAGTTTGATAGGGGCCATAGTGTCCTTTGAAAGAAGCTAGACCGTGAACGCGCCGTTCTGGTAGAACAGGTCGCCATCGACCCAAATTTCGCCGCCCGCGCGCATGTCGCAGATCATATCCCAATGCAGGCCGGAGCGATTCTTACTGCCGGTGTCGGGGAAGCCCGCGCCGACGGCCATGTGGATAGTGCCACCGATTTTCTCGTCGAAGAGAATGGCGCGGGTGAAGCGCGGGATGCCGAAGTTGGTGCCGATGGCGAACTCGCCCAGGTAGCGCGCGCCGGGGTCAGTGTCGAGGGCGTTGAGCAGGAATGCTTCGTTCTTTTTGGCGCTGGCGGCCACCACTTGGCCCTGCTCGAACTTCAGCTCGATGCCGTCAATCTCGCGGCCAAAGGCGACGACGGGGTAGGTGAATTTGACCCAGCCGTTGACCGAGTCTTCGACCGGGCCGGTGAAGATTTCGCCGTCGGGCATGTTGCGTTGGCCGGAGGCGTTGATGAAGGTGCGGCCCGCAATCGAGAGCGTGAGGTCGACATTGGGGCCGCGCACCACAATCTGGCGGCGCGGCCGGAGCCATTCGATCAGGCGCTGCTGCTCGGCCTGCACCTGCCGCCAGTGGGCGACAGGATCATCTGCGGCGGTGACATGGCAGGCGCCGTAGACGAAGGCCTCGTAGTCGGTGAGGCTCATTTCGGCGTCTTGGGCGAGGGCGGCGGTGGGGTACTGGGTGCCGACCCAGGCGAACGCGCCGGCGGCGGTGCGCTCGAACAGGCGCGCCTGCATGCCGGTCTGAGCCAGCCGGCGGCGGGCCTGGCGGGCCGGGTCAATGGCGCTCAACTCGCGGGTGTTGCCCGCGCCGCCGACGGCGATGAGGGCTTCGAACTCGCGGTAGGCGAGGTCGAGGAAGGGCGGGACGTAGTCGAGCTGGGCGTCAGTGGCCTGGCCGAGGTAGAGCGCCTCCAGGCCGGGCAGGCTGAGCAGGAGCTGCGGGTGGCCGCCGGCGGCGAGCACGCGGGCGTAGACCGCCTCAACCAGCGGCGCGGCCAGCGTGGTGCCGGTGATGAGGACGCGCTGGCCGGGCTGGACAGCGACGGAGTAGTCGACCAGGACTTGGGCGAGTTGGAGGACGCGGGGGTCAGGCATGGGGGCACATTATAGGGGATGCGGCGCTAGGGACTCGGGGGACTCAGGGGACTCAAGGGACTCAAGGGAAGGAAGGGTGGGAAGGGCATAAAGGGAAGAGCGGGCAGCGCTCAGCGGATGAGGCGGTGTGGGCTGACCTAACCCCCGGCCCCCGAAGCGGGAAGGGGTGCCGACGTGATGGGGCTGCGGAGGGACTACCGGTCGGTGGGTTCTCAGGATCGTCACGTTGACCAACTGAGTTGGCGGAAACGTCACTCATGTCACGTTGGCCAATAACGCTTGCAGAAATGTCACTAACGTCACTTTGGCCAATTGAGCCAGCGGAAACGTCACTCATGTCACGTTGGCCTGTTGCGTGCGGGAGAGTGTCAGGCCTACCGGCACTGTCACGTTGACCAATTGAGTGCGGGAGGGTGTCACGGGTGTCACTTCTTCTTGCCGGTGGACTCGCCGACGACGACGTAGTGCACAACTTCCGGCTCAAATTCCAGCAGATAGGCCCTGTCTTCCGGGTAGTAGCGGGCCTGCTGCACGTTGGCGCCGGCAAAAGCGCGGATGGAGTCCAGGTCCTTCCAATGCGAGAGTTTTATAAAGTGGGTTACCTCGCGCTCGGGGCGCTCGAGGATATACACAGCGAGGTTGCCGGGCACCGCCCGGTAATCGGGGACGACGCGCTGATTGAGGAAATTGCGATACTCCTTGGCCTTCTCGCTGGGGACGCGGCCATGCCACATACGCACAATCATGATGAACTCCTGGTGTCTGCGCTGGCTATATGATGCGAAATAAATGTTCTAGATGCAAGAGGGAATTTTGGAATTGCTGACACGCACCTGTGGTGGTGCAGGTGTTTTTGATTGGTGATTTCTGATTGGGGGTTATGTAAAGCACAGGTCATGGCGTCCAGCAAATGGTACTGGCGGCTGGCGCAACGAATGGGCGGCAATGGCGTTATAATAGCAGGGTCGCTCGGATCGCAAGACCGAGACGGCGGCAGGACCCAACCCAACCCAACCCCCCTCCCCGGCCGGGACGCCGCGGAGACGCGCATCTTACTCAAAGGAGAAGATAGCCATGTCGACCACTCCCACGCAGCCTCGCAAGAAGATCACGACCCACCACCTGCGCCAGAAGAAGGAGCGCGGGGACCCGATTGCCATGCTCACCGCCTATGACTACCCCACCGCCCTGGCGCTCGACAACGCCGGGGTCGACGCGATTCTGGTGGGCGATTCGCTGGGCATGGTGGTGCTGGGCTACGACACCACCCTGCCGGTAACGATGGAAGACATGCTGCACCACGCCAAGGCGGTGGCGCGCGGCGCGAAGACCGCCCATTTGGTGGTGGATTTGCCATTCATGTCGTACCAGGTGTCGGTTGGCGAGGCGGTGCGCAACGCCGGGCGGATGCTGCAAGAGGGCGGCATGGACGCGGTGAAGCTGGAAGGCGGGCGGCACATGGCCGGGACGATTGAGGCCATTGTGGCGGCCGGCATTCCGGTGATGGGCCACATTGGGCTGACGCCGCAGAGCGTGCACCAACTGGGCGGGTTCAA
>JAYUUW010000572.1:0-2896 GCA_043754665.1 Anaerolineales bacterium
GCCGAAGACGCTGCCTTCTGGGAGGCAATGGGATGACCACTCAACACAAGGCCGCCGACATCTACACCCAGCCCGAAGCCGCCGCTGAGTACCGCCGCCTGCAAGCCGAGCACGCCAAGTACGACCCCCGCGCCGATGATGACGCCGATCAAGCCGCGTGGCTCACTGAGCACGCCCGGTCGCACGTCTACGGCCAGCGCCCCCGGCCCGCGCCCATCGCACGCACTGTGCCGGCGTCGTTTGCCACGCGGCTGTACCAGGTGGCGCTGGGCCTCGTCCTGTTCGCGGCCCTCAGTGGCGCGGCGGCGTATGCGGTGCTGGTCTTGCTGCCAGCGGCAGGATGGCGGTAGGATGGCGGTGGCCGATATCCGTCTCGAAATGAGCGACAAGAACGCGGGCTGCTACTCGTGGCTCGCCCTATAAAAAGGAGCTGACACCATGAACGCAGGCAAGCAGATGTATCGGCAAGGCGATGTAGCGCTGACCGCGCTAGCCACTCCACCGGCGGTGGGCGTGGCCGTCGCCAAGGGGCGCGTCGTGCTGGCGCTGGGCGAAACCAGCGGCCACGCCCACGTCATCGAAGGCGCGGTGGCCGAGTTCGCCACCGAGCAGGGCGTGCGCATCGTGTGGATCGAAGCGCCGACCGAGCTGCGCCACGTCGCTAATGGGGCACTGACGGGCGAGCACGACACCGTGGCGCTGCCCGTCGGGTGGTACGTGGTCGAGCATCAGGTCGATCTGGCCGACGACGACGTTGTGCGGCAGGTCTTCGACTAGAGCCGAACCGCGAACCGTTCAAAAGGATGCGAGCTATGACAACCAAGCTGATTGAGAAGTTGACGCCCGCGCAGGAAGCCCGGTTCGCGGAGTTCGTGGCGCGGTGGAAAGAGATCGGCCTTTCCACCGCGCCCGCCGACCGCCCCCGCGCCGAGGCCGGGATCGCCAAGGCTTACGCCGCAGCCGGCCTCAAGCCGCCGCGCGTGGTGTGGTGCAGCTCGCCGCTCAGCATGGGGCTTACCCGCGCCGTGGTGCTGAATTTTGCAAAAGAAGTAAAGACCGTGGCCAGCGTGCGGGCCAGCGTGTGGGCCAGCGTGGGGGCCAGCGTGTGGGCCAGCGTGGGGGCCAGCGTGCGGGACAGCGTGCGGGACAGCGTGTGGGACAGCGTGGGGGCCAGCGTGGGGGACAGCGTTTACGGTCAACACGATGCCTCCTGGCTCGGATTTTACGAGTTCTTCCGCGAGGCGCTGGGCCTGAAATCGCAAACCGAGCCCCTGGCTGGCATGACCGAAATTGCCCAGGCTGCCGGTTGGTTCCTGCCGCACGCCGAGATTTGCTGGGTGGCCGAGCGTCACAACACGCTGCGCCTCGACACGCGTGGGTGGCTGCATGCCGACGATGGGCCGGCCTTCGGCTACCCGGACGGGTGGGGTGAGTACTACTGGCACGGCACCCGCGTTTCTCCGGAGATCGTCCTGCGCCCCGAGACGATCACGGCCAGCGCCATTGCCGCCGAGGGGAACGCCGAACTGCGCCGGATCATGGTTGAGCGCTATGAAGGCCTCCGCTACCGGGGCGCGTATATGGTCGATGCCGGCGCAACGGTGGTTCACCAAGACGAGTGGGGCACGCTGTACCGCCAGGAGCGCCCAGGCGACACGCCGCTGGTCATGGTCAAGGTGCGCAACAGCACGACCGAGCCTGACGGCACCATGCGAGAGTTCTTCTTGCGCGTCGATCCCGATCTGCGGCCGATGAAGCGATTGCCGGATGGCGCGATGGAGTTTGGGCGCGCCCAGAGCATGACCGCCCGCAATGCAGTCGCATCGACCTTTGGCCGGCGCGGCGACGAATATGCGCCCGTGATTGAGAGCTAGGACACAACTACATGACCGAAACTCAGATCGCACCCAAGACCAACTCTGCCGTCTACCTCGCCCTGGTGCAGCCATGACAGCTCCCTGCCCGCGCTATTGCACCGCCCCACATTGCCCTAACCGAGTTTCGGCCGCCAGCGCCGTCAGCGTGTGCGACGAGTGCGCGCGCTACCCGCTGGCCGCAGTGACCGCCGGGCCGTCACTGCAGCGCCCCAGCCCGAAGCGCTACCGGCCGGCGCTGAACCTGCCCTGCGCCTGCTGTGGGCAGGCACCGCGCCACCTGAACGGCAGCTACTGCGCCCAGTGCAGCGGCGTGTACCAGGCCGAGCGCCAGCAGCGGCGGGCGGTGGGGAAGTGAACTTCGCCATTGCGGACCCGCCCTACATCGGGCAATCCAAGCGACATTACGCCGCCGACCCCAGTGGCATCCCGGCCGCCGAAGTAGACCATGCCGCGCTGATAGAACGGCTGTGCACCGAGTATAACGGTTGGGCGCTGTGCCTGAGCTCTCCCACCTTGCCGCAAATATTGACCTACTGCCCGCCCGGTATTCATATCGGCGCGTGGGTCAAGCCGTTCGCCAGTTTCAAGCCCGGTGTCAACCCGGCCTACGCCTGGGAGCCGGTGATCTTTTGGGGTGGGCGCAAGTTGGGACGCGACATTGACACGGTGCGCGATTGGGTGAGCGTCAACATCACCCTGAAACACGGGACGCACGGGGCCAAGCCCGCCAAGTTCTGCTATTGGATGTTCGAGTTCCTGGGCATGAAACACGGCGACACATTGGCCGACCTGTACCCCGGCAGCGGCGCAATCACGCAAGCCTGGGAGATGTGGCAAGGCCGCGCCGGGATGCCCACAGCCCTGCCCCTGTTCGACAAGGTTTCGCCATGACCCCGCCGCTCCCGCCGTCTGCCGCTGGTGCCAGGGGCCGCACGCGATCGAGAACATGGAGGCGCTTTTATGATTATCAGGATTTGTCCTAACTGCAAGAAGGATGTAAAGGTTGCACCTTCTCAGGA
>JAYUUW010000573.1:0-6015 GCA_043754665.1 Anaerolineales bacterium
GACGGCCAGGTCGATGCCTTCGGCGTGGGCGGCGCGGACCTGGGGCTGATGGTGGCCGAGAAGTGGTACCCGCTCTACTCGGTCAACAAAATGGTGCGCTTTGTGAAGCAGACGCCCCTCGTGGACGGCACCGGACTGAAGAACACGCTGGAGCGGCGCGTCGTCGGCTTCATGCAGCAGCACATCGCCGCCGACCTGGAGCCCAAGAAGGTGATGATGACCGGCGGGGCCGACCGCTGGGGCATGACGCAGTCGTTCCTCCTGGGCGGCTTCGAGGCCGTGTTCTGCGATTTGATGTTCGCGCTGGATGTGCCCATCCCGCTGCGCTCCGAGGCGGCGGTGCGGCGGCTGGCGGCGCTGATTATGCCCATCGTCGGGCGGCTGCCGTTTAGCTGGGTTTACCCCATCGGCGAGAAGCAGGAGAAGAACACGCCCAAGTTCGGCAACTGGTATGCCTGGGCCACGGTGGTCGCCGGCGACTGCCACTACATCAAGCGCTACATGCCGGCCCGGCTGGACGGCAAAGTCATCTGCACCAACACCACCACCGTCGAAGACGTCGCCAAGTTCAAGGCCGCCGGCATCAAGCACCTCGTCACCACCACCCCGGTCATGGACGGCCGCTCGTTCGGCACCAACATGGTCGAAGCCGCACTCATCGCCGTCAGCGGCCAAGGGCGCAAGCTCACCAACGCCGAGCTCGAAGCGCTGATTGACAAGCTCGGCTTCGAGCCGACCCTGCAAACCCTCAACCCCTAACCCACTATGCCCAATCAACGCCCCATCGCCGCCGTCGTCACCGCCGGCGGCATCCCCCGCCCCGACGACAAGCTCTACCCGCTGACGCAGGGCCGCAACAAGGCGCTGCTTGAGATTGCGGGAAAGCCGATGCTGCAATGGGTGCTCGACGCCCTGAGCGGCGCGGCCACCATCGACTACGTCGTCGTCATCGGCCTGCCGGATGACGCGCACGCGTTCACCTGCGCCAAGCCCATGCAGTTCCTGCCCAACCAGGGCTCCATGCTCGGCAACGTGGAGGCCGGCGTCAAGGCCGTGCTGGCCGCTGACGCTGCCCGCGCCCACACCCTGCTGGTGAGTTCCGACATTCCCACCATCACGCCCGCCATCGTCGATTGGACCATCAACACCGCGCTGGCGACCGACCACGAGGCCTACTATTCGCTCATCACCGAGGCCGATATGGAGCGCCGCTTCCCCGGCGCGCACCGCAGCTATTTCACCCTCAAAGAGGGCCGCTTCTGCGGCGGCGACATGACCCTGATCCAGACCGCGCTGGTCAACCACTACAGCCCGGCCTGGAACAGCATTGTTGGCGCGCGCAAGAACATCCTCAAGCAGGCCGGTCTGATTGACGCCGGCACGCTGCTGCGCCTGGCGCTCGGCCAATTGACCATCGCCGCCGCCGAGCAGGCCGCCCTGCGCCGCTTGAAGGTGCGCGGCCGGGCGCTGCGCTGCCCCTACGCCGAGGCCGGCATGGATATCGACAAGCCGCACCAGTTCGAGCTGGTGCAGCGCGACCTGGCCCAGCGGGCCGCCGCCGTATGACGACCGGCGCCCCGCCCGGCCTGTGGCGGCGCTTGTTAGCCGCCGACGCCCACTACTCGAACCAACTGCGCTATGCCGAAAAGCCCGGCCCGCTGCGACGCGCGGCCATCGTGCTGGCCCACAGCGGCGATAGCTGGTTCTGGGGCGCGGGCCTGCTGGCCGCCTGGCTCCTCGGCCCGCCGGAGTGGAAGAGCCTCGCGCCGCGCCTGCTCGTGGGCATCGCCGGGCTGGCGGTGTTCGTGCTGGCCATCAAGCGCCTCATCCGCCGCCAGCGCCCGGCCGGCGAGTGGGGCGGCATCTACCGCGCCACCGACCCGCACTCGTTCCCCTCCGGCCATGCCGCCCGCATGGCGCTGCTGGTGGTGCTGGCCGCCGCCTGGGGGCCGGCCTGGTTCGCCTGGCTGCTGCTGGTGTGGGCCCCGCTGGTGGCGCTGGCCCGGGTCGCCATGGGCGTGCACTACCTTTCGGATATCGTCGGCGGCGCGGTCGTCGGCGTGACGGTGGCGGCGCTGCTGGTCGCCTTCTGGCCCTGAGGGCTCGGCCGCTTTCCAAACGCCTCCAAGATTTCCTCCAGGAACGGCAGCAATTGCGTCACCTGCTTGGCGCGGATCACCCAATCCCAGGCCGGCTCAAACTTCTTCCAGCCACCGGCGTAGGCCATGTGCCGCAGCCGGTCGGCCGCACTGGCCTTGTGCGCCGCCCCGCGCCAGATGTTGGCCCAGGTGTAGAACTGCTTGTAGGCGTGCCAATACCCGGCCTCCAGCTTGGCGGGCGTCAGGCGCGCCGGCTGGAAGACCACATGCCGCGTGTCGTACTCGTCCCACCGGCTGTGCAGAAGCCGCCCCTGCGCCGCAATGCGCTTATACAGCTCGGTGTCAGGGTACGGCGTGAGAATGTGGAATGTGGCCGTCTCGATGCCCTGCCCCACGGCCCAGTCCACCGTGCGGTCAAAGACCGTCTCGTCGTCGTCGTCCATGCCGAACACAAAGCTGCCGTTGACCATCACTCCCAGGTCGCGCAGGCGGCGGATGGCGGCGGTGTAGTCGCGATTGAGGTTCTGGTACTTGTGGTGCTCCTTCAGGTTTGCCTGGCTGACCGTCTCGAAGCCGACAAACAGGCTGCGCAGCCCGGCGTCCACCGCCTGCTCCAGCAGCTTAGGGGCCAGCACGCTCTTGACCGTGCCGGCCGCCTGCCACAGCCGCCCCATGCCGCGCATGCCCGCGAACAGCGCCGAGGCGAAGCGCGGGTTGCCCAGCAGGTGGTCGTCGAGGAAGTACAAGTGCCGCCCCGGCAGCCGGTCGATCTCGGCCAGCGCAGCGTCGACGGTCTGGGTGTAGAACGAGTGCCCGCCCTTGAAGAAGGCTTCCTTGTAGCAGAAGTCGCAGGTGTGCGGGCAGCCGCGCGACACCACGATGGAATTCGGCACGAGGTAGAGGTGGCGCTTGATCAACTCGCGCCGGATGGGCGGCAGGCCGATGAGTGTGCGCACCTCGCTGACATAGCGCTTGCCCGGACGCCCGGCCTTGTAGTCGGCCAGGAACGCCGGCCAGATGTCCTCGCCCGGGCCGAGGAAGATCGTGTCGGCGTGCGCGGCGGCCTCCTCCGGCAGCGAGGTAACATGCAGCCCGCCCAGGCACACATACGCGCCGCGCTGGCGATAGAGATCGGCCAGCGCGTAGGCCCGGAAGGCCGAGGTGATGTAGACCTGGATGACGACCAGGTCGGGCGTGTCGTCGAGCCGCAGCGTCTCCACGTGCTCGTCCTGCAAGTCAACCTCATCGTCCGGGTCGAGGTAGCCCGCCAAGGTAGCCAGCCCCAGCGGCGGGAAGAGGTGGTACTTAATCGGCCGCCAGAAAGGGCTAGTCGCTTCCGTCAGCGCCGGCAGAATCATCTTGACCTTCATGAGCAGCCTCCAGGGTTCACGCGAGAGTTCCAATACGTCAAGTCAACGGCTATCGTCATCGCAGCGGGTTCGGGTTGAATTGTTGCTGCGTCTAATCTTGTCTCAGGCGTTGGCCTGACGTTGAACGCTCCTTTCAATCCATGCCGCCGCCTCACCCAACGGCCCAGCCCACCTGTTTCTCTTTCTTTGTTCTTTGCGTCAGCCACACGCTGACGCTCACCAATACCAGCATGCCCAGCAGGTCGCTCGCCAGGTCGAGCAGGTCAAACGTCCGATACGGCGACAGGCTCTGCGCCAATTCCTCCACCAGCGCCGCGCTGAAGGGAATGAGCACCGCCAGCGCCGCCACCCGCCACGCCGGCCCCGGCACGCGCCCGGCCAGCCATTGGTGCAGCCAGAAGGCCACCAGGCCGAACATGGTGAAGTGCAGCACCTTGTCCACGCCCACCTGCTGCACCCAAGCCGGGATGTAGCCCAGGTAGGCGAGCTCGCTGATGACGATCACCAGCGACAACTGCGGCCACAGCAGCCACTGCGCCGCCGGCCCGCGCTCGGCGATCAGGCCATACGCCGCCGCGCCGACGCC
Organism: Anaerolineales bacterium; assembly: GCA_043754665.1. Classification (GTDB taxonomy): domain Bacteria; phylum Chloroflexota; class Anaerolineae; order Anaerolineales; family UBA6663; genus JADZEK01. Next base: position 4,056 of record JAYUUW010000573.1, read on the forward strand.
CGCGCCCAGCACCGCCCCGCCGAACACATCGGTAGGGAAGTGGTGGCCCTGGTACACCCGGCTGAGGGCGACCAGCGCCGCCAGCACCAGCGCCGGGCCGCCCACGCGCCGCCCATAAGCCAGCCCCAAGATCACCGCCGTGGCCCAGGCCGCCATGGCGTGGCCGCTGGGGAAGGACGGAAAGTTCGGCACGGCCCCCACCAGTCGCACGCCCTCCGGCCGGGGCCGCAGCGCGAGGTATTGAATAGCCAGCGTCAGCGTCAGGCCGACCACCAGCGCCGCCAGCAGCGCCAGCCCCACTTGCCGCGCCCGGCGGCCTGCCCAATCTGTGTTGGGGCCGTCCCCGAGCACCAGCGCCAACGCCAGCCCTGGACAGAGCGCCAGCCCCACCCAGCCGATGACTGGCAGCGCCACATCGAGCCACGGGCTGGCGATGGTGGTGTTGAGGAAGTAGAACAGGCCTTGGTCCATGCGCCTCCAGGTTTTGGGTAGACGAAGAGGCGGCCCGGGCGCGGAGTGCGCCGAGCGGGTCAGCCGCTTCAGTTGAAACTGCGTTGTTGGGTCTGACCGCGTCGCTAGGCTTTGCCGCCGGCCCGCCGCACCCGCCACTCGGCCAGCAGGGCCTGCGGATGCACACATAGCGGGTCGGGCGTCAGCGGGCGCACCCGGCGCGAGAGTGCGCCCAGCCGCTGGAACCACTGCTCGTGGGCCGCGCTCCACGGCAGGCCAAACGCCTCCCGCAGGCGCGGCGCGGTGAGGCCAATGCTCATAAAGCTGCCAAGCTGGATGGCCGGCCCCAGCAGTTTGGGCGCGAACAGCGCCGCCACCACCTCGCGCGCGGCCGGGCCGACCGTCAGCGCGTCGCTCGCGACCATGGCATCCACATAGCACTCAAAGTCGTCGTAGGTGGGCGGCATGAGCTCGGCCGGAATGCCAAAGGCCCGCCCCAGCCGCTGGCCCACGTGATAATAGGCGTGCTTCTCCTCGCGCGCCAACGGCCGCACCAGGTGCTCATACGCCGCCAGCACCGAGTCGAGCAGCGTGGCCAGCACCCACAGTTGCAGCAGCGGGTCGTCGCCCCGGTAGGGCGTGCCCGCCAGGTACGGGCCGATGTCCTGCGGCAGTTGCCCCTGCACGCGGGCATGGCAGTGGCGGGTATGCTTCAGCGCCGCCCCGGTCTGCGGGCGCGGCTCGAAGTTCAGCGCCGTCATCACGCCCACGGTGCGAAACAGCCGGCCGAGCGGCTTGGCGCGGAAGTTGCTGTGCTCGGCCACGCCCTGCGCCACCAGCGGGTGCGCCAGTTCCATGAGCAGGGCGCGCGGCCCGCACAGCACCATCAGCGCCTCGCGGTTGATCTGCCAAAACAGGGTATCGGGTGAGAAGATGCGGTCGGACATAGGAGAGAAAAGAAAAAGAGAAAGGTTAGGGCGAAAGTAAGGTAAAAGTCTACGGGTAAGTTTTGCTTGTGAATTCTACCGCAAACGGCGTTTGTTTCCCATATCTGACAGTCTAGGTCTAGTTGTGACCCAGGCCTACCGCCTGGAACACCAGCTTGGCGCACCTGAGTGCTTGACGCAGGCGGCAGGGGTGGTCCTGGCAGCCGGCCAACCGTCGGGTGAGTGTCTAAACTGGAGTGTCGGACGGGGAGGAAGGGGAGGCTGGCAGGCGGGCGCGGGCCGGCTGGGGCGCGGCCGGCCGCCGGCCCTAGAGCACTGTGTCGACGTCAACCCATTCGAGCCCGGCGACGGTGGGCCGCCGGTGGGTCTGGGCGTGTAAACTGGAGGGCGATTGCAACCCGGCGGCGATGGGCCGGGCGGGCAGCACGTCCTCGCCCAGCCCGTGGCGCACAAAGAAGGCGTTGAAGCCGTACCGCTCGCTGCCGACATAGCGGTAGCCCTTGTGGGCGGCCAGCTTGACAAACGCGGCCAGCGAAGCGCCGCCGTAGGTATACGGGGGGATC
>JAYUUW010000574.1:0-5866 GCA_043754665.1 Anaerolineales bacterium
CACCCGCGCCTCAAGGCCATCTATTGGGCCTGGACCGCCGCCAGCCTGGTCGTCGCCGTGGTCGCCCTGCCGCGCCTGTTCCCGCGCCCGGTGAGCGGCTGGGCCTTGGGGCTGCAATTGGCGCTGGCGCTGGTCTGCGCGGCGGGGCTGGCCGTGGTCGGGCTGCGGCGGCGGGCCGGGCCGCGCGCGCCCAGCGCCTACCTGCTGCCGGCGCTGGCGCTGGCCCCGCTGGTGGCGCTGCCCTACCTGCTGTGGGGCGCGCTCGGCTCGCTGCTCGATACGGCCCTGAGCCTGGGCCTGGGCCTCAGCCTCGGCCTGCTCACCGCGCTGCTGCTCGACGGCCTGGTGCTGCGCGCCTTCGCCGCTGAACCCGCCGGCCGGGGCGCGGAGGTGGGGCTGGCGGCCCTCACGGCGGCGGTGCTGCTGGCGATTTTGGCCAGCGGCTTTGGGCTGGGCGGCAGCCAGGCGCTGCTGCTCACGTTATTACCGCCGCTGGGCCTCACCGTGGCCGCGCTGGCCGTGGCCGCCCGCCGCGCTGCGCCGCCGCATACCGCCTGGCCGGCCATCACTGTGCTGGTGGGCTTGGTGGCCGCCGCGCCGCTGGCCTTCATCGACCCCGACGAGATGGTGTGGGTGCTGGGCGACCATGAGATTCTCAGTTGGGCGCAAAACGCCGCCTGGCTGATCTTTGCGCTGGCGCTGCTCATCGGGCTGGTGGCCGTGGCCTGGGCGGCGCTCCTGCCGCCGCCGGCCGAGGCCCAGCCGCGCACCCGCAGCGCGGCCGGCACCGTCATCGGCACGGCCGGCGCGGGCCTGGCCTGGCTGGCGGCGCTGCTGGGGTACAGCTTCATCGGCCAGCCGGGGCTGTATAGCGACCGGGTGTTTGTCATCCTGAAGGATCAGGCCGATGTCAGCGCCGCCGTCGCCATCCCCGACCGGGTGGAGCGCCTTACCAGTGTCTACACCACGCTCGTGGCCCAGGCCGACAGCACGCAAGCCGGTCTGCGCCAGACGCTCGACGGGCTGGGCATTCATTACACGCCTTACTACCTCGTCAACGCGCTCGAAGTGGATGCCGGGCCGCTGCTGCGCCTGTACCTCAGCACGCGCCCGGAGGTCGACCGTATCCTCGACAGCCCGCGCCTGCGCCCGCTGCCCGCGCCGCTGCCGCTGGGCGAGGGCGACGAAGCCGCGCCCCGCGCACCGGAGTGGAACATCACCTCCATTGGGGCCGACCGGGTGTGGTCTGAGTTGGGCGTCACCGGCGCGGGCATCGTCGTCGGCCAGTCCGACTCGGGCGTGCAGGGCGACCACCCGGCGCTGGCCGGCACCTACCGGGGGATCGACGGCGGCGGCGACGCCTACAACTGGTTCGACCCGTGGAACCACACCGCCAGCCCGACCGATGTGGGCGGGCATGGCACGCACACGCTCGGCTCGATTCTGGGGCAGGGCGGCATCGGCGTCGCGCCAGGGGCGGCGTGGTTTGCCTGTGTCAACCTGGCGCGCAACCTGGCGAACCCGCCGCTCTACCTGGACTGTATGCAGTTCATGCTCGCGCCCTTCCCGCCCAACGGCGACCCGCTGCACGCCGGCGACCCCAGCCGCGCGGCGCATGTCATCAACAACTCCTGGGGCTGCCCGCCGCTCGAAGGCTGCGATGCGCTGGCGCTCCAGCCGGCCGTGGCGGCGCTGCGGGCGGCCGGCATCTTTGTGGTCGCCAGTGCCGGCAACGAGGGGCCGCTGTGCAGCAGCGTCAAGTCGCCCATCGCGCTGTACGACGAGTCCTTTACCGTCGGCGCGGTGGATGAATTCGGCGACCTGGTCAACTTCTCCAGCCGCGGCCCGGTGACGGCCGATGGCAGCCAGCGGCTGAAGCCGGACCTGATTGCGCCCGGCGACTTGGTGCTCTCCTCTACACCCGGCAGCACCTACGCCCGCTACAGCGGCACCAGCATGGCCGGCCCGCACGTGGCCGGCGCGGTGGCGCTGCTGTGGTCGGCCAACCCGGCCCTCATCGGCGACATCGACGCCACCGAGCAAATTCTGCGCGACACGGCCCGCCCGTATACCGGCACGCACACGCCGGAGGACACCGATTGCGACGACGGCCCGCTGCCCAACAACGGCGTGGGCTACGGCCTGCTCGATGTCTACGCCGCCGTCCAAGCCGCGCTAGCCCCTTAGCTCAAACTGTCACCCGCCGTCACTCGCCCGCCAGATTTGTCACACCTGCCCAAACGTTCTTTGTTTGGGTGACGAACCCGGCCTCCGGGCTTTGGACTTTCCGCTGCCTCCGGGCCGGTGAGGAATCTCGACTCTTAGCGCGAGCACGCTTGTACAGCACCACCCGCCCGCGCTTTAGTTTCTGAGCAACGCCCGCCTCCCCTCGGCCTCACAGCCCGCGTCATGGGCGTGAGAAATCTCACTCTGCAAAACCACGCTCTCCCCCGACCTAGCCGCGCGTTGACGGATTGGCTGATTGGGCTATAGTTTGGCCTGTTCGCGCCACCTGGCCGCCCCCGCCAGGTTTGGTATCATCATCCTCGGGCTGCGCGTTTGGCCCTCCGCTGTGATTGGCGAGTTCTGTAAGGAGAACCCTCACCATGCCCGTGCGTCATGCTGAAGCCGTGTGGACCGGAAACCTGCGCGAAGGCGCGGGGGTGATGAAGTTCGGCAGCTTCGAAGGCGCCTATACCCGCGCCTCGCGCTTTGAAGAGGCCGTAGGCACCAACCCCGAAGAGTTGCTGGGCGCGGCCCACGCCGGCTGCTACTCCATGTTCCTGTCGAGCGTGCTCACCAAGGCCGGCACCCCGCCCACCCGCATTGTTACCACCGCCACGGTGCACCTGGAAGATGGGCCGACGATCACCCTCATCGAGCTCGACACGCATGTGACGGCCGCCAACCTCACCGACGCCGCGCTGCAAACCGCCGCCGCCGAGGCCAAAGCCAAGTGCCCGGTCTCCAAGGCGCTCGCCAGCGTCGAGATCCGCCTGACCGCCCAGCTCGCGGCGCCTTAGCGCGCAGGAGCCTGCATGGCGATTCACCCCGCGCCGGAGACCGCGCTCCCCCCTGAGTTGTCCAGCGCCCACCTGCTGGAGATGTACTGGCAAATGCTGCGCTCGCGCCGCCTGGATGAGCGCGCCTGGACCCTGCACCGCCAGGGCAAGATCGCCTTTCACATCTCGGCCATGGGCCACGAGGGCACCCAGGTGGGCGCAGCCTTCGGGTTGCGGCGCGGCCACGACTACGTGGTGCCCTACTACCGCGACCTGGCGCTGGTGCTGGCGTTGGGCTTCACGCCGCAAGCCTTCATGCTCGGGCTGTTCGGCAAGCAGGGTGAGCCCACCTCCGGCGCGCGGCAAATGCCCAGCCACTGGGGCGACCGCGCCATGAATGTGGTCAGCACTTCCTCGCCGGTGGCCACGCAGGTGCCGCACGCGGCCGGGCTGGCGCTGGCCATGAAGCTGCGCGGCGACGACCGCGTGGCCCTCACCTGCATCGGCGAAGGCTCCACCTCGCAGGGCGAGTGGTATGAGGGGCTGAATTGGGCCTCGGTCCATCAACTGCCCTTCATCTGCCTGGTGCAGAACAACGTCTACGCCATCTCGGTGCCGATGGACCAGCAGATGCACGTGCCCAACGTGGCCGACCGCGCCGCCGCCTTCGGGCTGCCGGGCGTGGTGGTCGACGGCAACGACATCCTGGCCGTCTACCGCGCCGTGAAGGCCGCCGCCGACCGCGCCCGCAGCGGCGGCGGCCCCACGCTCATCGAGGCCAAGACCTACCGCGTGGTGCCGCACTCCTCCGACGACGACGACCGCTCATACCGCACGCGCGACGAAGTCGAGCAGTGGAAGCAGCGCGACCCGATTGTCCACTTCCGCGGTGTGCTGGAGGCGGCGAGCTTGCTCACCCCCGCCCAGCACGCCGAGTTTGACGCCCGCGCCATCGCCGAGGTGGAAGACGCGGTGAAGTTCGCCGTGGCCGCGCCCTATCCTGACCTGGCCCACGCCGCCTCGGGCGTCTACGCCCCGGTGGAGGCCGACTGATGGCCGAGATCACGCTGATCGAGGCGGTGCGCCAGGCCATGGATGAAGAGCTGGCCCGCGACGACCGGGTGTTCATCACCGGCGAGGACGTGGGGCGGCGCGGCGGCGTGTTCCGCGCCACGCTGGGCCTGTTCGACAAGTACGGCCCCACGCGCGTGATCGACTCGCCGCTGGCCGAGCTCTCCATCGTGGGCGTCGGCATCGGCGCGGCGCTCTACGGGCTGCGGCCGATCTGCGAAATTCAGTTCGCCGACTTCATTCACCCGGCCTTCAACCAGATTGTGAACGAGGCGGCCAAGATGTACTACCGCTCCAACGGCGCGTGGCGCGTGCCCATGGTCATCCGCGCGCCGTATGGCGGCGGCATCAGCGGCGGGCTGTATCACTCCCAGTCGGTCGAGGCCTTCTTCGCGCATGTGCCGGGGCTGAAGGTCGTCATCCCCTCCACGCCCTACGACGCCAAGGGGCTGCTCAAGGCCGCCGTGCGCGACCCCAACCCGGTGCTGTTCTTCGAGCCCAAGAAGGGCTACCGCCTGCTCAAGGGCGAGGTGCCGCCCGGCGACTATGTGGTGCCGCTCGGCCCGGCCAAGGTCACGCGCCCCGGCCGCGACCTTTCTGTGTTCGCCTATGGGATGATGGCGGCCTACTGCCTCAAGGCGGCCGAGACCGTGGCGGCCGAGGGCATCGACGTGGAAGTGGTTGACCTGCGCACGCTCTACCCGGTGGACCGCGACGCCATCATTGCCTCGGTGACCAAGACCGGCAAGGCGCTGGTGGTGTACGAGGACAACCTGACCATGGGCTACGGGGCCGAGATCGCCGCCATCATCGCTGACGCGGCCTTCACCAGCCTCGACGCGCCCGTGCGCCGCCTGGCCGCGCCCGACGTGCCGGCCGTGCCCTTCAGCCACCCGTACCAAGATTGGTTTATGCCCAACCCCGACAAGATCGCGGCCGCCCTGCGCGATTTGGCGGCGTATTAGCGCGGCGGAGCCTGCCCATGTCAACCAACGTCATCATGCCCCAGCTTGGCGAGTCCGTGGTCGAGGGCACCGTCAGCAAGTGGCTCAAGCACGAGGGCGACCCGGTTAACGAGTTTGACCCCATCATGGAGGTGAACACCGACAAGGTGGACACCGAAGTGCCCGCCCCCGCCACCGGCACGCTGCTTAAGGTCTACGTGGCCGAAGGCGTGACCGTGCCGGCCGGCACGCTGCTGGCCGTCATCGGCCAACCCGGCGAGGCTCTGCCGGAGGGCGGCAATGGCCTCGGCCCCCTGGCCGCACCCGCCCCTGCGCCCGTTAACGCTGTACCCAGCGCGCCCGTTAACGCTGTACCCAGCGCGCCTGCCGCCGCTGGTCCTACCCCGCACCGCGACCTCGGCTTCATATCGCCCGTCGTGGCGCGGCTGGCCGACGAGTTCAAAGTTGATTTGCAGCAGGTGCCCGGCACCGGGCAGGGCGGGCGCATCACCAAGAAAGATGTGCAGGCCTACCTCGACCAGCGCGCCGCTGCACCCGCCGCCGCAAGCGCTGTACCCCGCGCCGCCGACCTGCCGCCGTGGGAGCGGCCCGGCGAGGGCGACCTGTTCCGCCCGACCGAACTGCAATTCGCGCAGGGCACGCCGGACCAACCGTCCGCCCCTGCCGCCGCGCCCGCCGCCTTGAGTGCCGACGACTTCATCCCGGTCGAGGGCATGCGCAAGCTCATCGCCGAGCACATGGTCCGCAGCGAGCGCACCGCCCCGCACGTCACCTGCGTGTGGGAGGTCGACCTGACGGCCGTGCTGGCCCACCAAACCGCCCACCAGG
>JAYUUW010000575.1:0-9941 GCA_043754665.1 Anaerolineales bacterium
GGCCAGAGATTGTGGCGGCGGAGGATTTGGCGAATGTTGAGCGGAATCATTTAGGGCACCGTCGACGGAATAATGTAGCGGATGGCATCCGGCGCGGGCGCGGGGGCCAGAAAATACACGGTGACCACGCTGTGCCAGCCGACGTAGTTGAAATCATCAAAGCCCAGGTCGATAAACCGGCCGCGCACGCCGCCGCCGGTGTCGGCCGCCACCGCGAAGCCATAGTCGGGCACGTACATGCGCGTGCCGAACGGCATCATATTCAGGTCGATGGCGACCAGCCCCTTAGTCAATATCTGCCCGGAGGCCGTGCGGCCGTAGTTGGGTGTGCCGGGCGTGCGGCTGGTGAACTTGGCCGCGTACGAGGTGGCATACATGGTGTAGGCGCGCCAATACTCGATCACGCCATCCGGCGTCGCCAGCGTGCGGATGACGATCTGCGTGCCGTAGCCGATAACTTGCGGCACCGGGTCGGACACTTGCGCCTCACCCTCCACCACGCGCGCCACTTCCACGCCGTTCTCGTAGCGCACCCGCGTCAGCCGGCGCAGCACGCCCGGCAGCCCGGCCTGCACCTGGTAGACGTTGTCGATCTCCACGTCGGCCAGCGCCTGATACACCGTGTCATACGGGATCAACTGCTGGTCGGTCAGGATTTCTTCGCGCACGCGCACCACCGTGATGCGGCCGTCCACCGGCAGTGGCTGGTCGTCGGCCGGCACGGTGTAGTCCTCACCGATGAGCGCGACCCCCGCTTGCGCCAGCGCCTCGCCCACCGTGGCGGCCAGCGTGCGCGCCGGCAGCGCCTGCCCGTCGGCCTGCACCAGCACCGGCTGCGCCCGCCGCACCGCAATCACCAGCGCCGGCGTGATGGCCGTATCCACCGGCGGGTCAACCACGTCGCCCACGTAGAGCGGCACGCCCAGCGCCCATAGCGCTTCGCCCACCGTGCGGGCGGCCGTGCGCAGTGCTTGCGGCGCGTTCGCGCCGTCGCGCAGTTCAATCGGCTGCGCCCGCTGCAAGGTCAACAGCCGGGGCGCGGCTGTGTTCGCCGTCGTCTCGCCGCCATCGGCCAGCAGCACATCGCCGGGCCCGAGGCTCAGGCCCAGCGCTTGCAAAATCGCCAGCGGCGCGGGGTCGGCGGCGCGCACCAGCACCGTTTGGCCGTTGGCCGTCACACCGACCATCGGCGCGCGGGTGACGATGATGGGCGTGCCGGGCGTCGGCGCGGCCGTGAGCGGCGGCGTCACCGTGTCGGCGGCGTCGAGCCACACCCCAGCCTCGGCCAGGGCGTCAGCCACCGTGGCGGCGTTCACCTCGGCCGCGTAAACCTGGCCATCCACCTGAATTTGCACGCGCTGGCGGGCGGTGAGCAAGTAGACCGTCAGCAAGCCCGCGACGAACAGCAGGCCAAAACCAACGGCGAGGGAGCGCTGAAGCGAGGTCATGGGAAAAAAATACACCCAGGTAGGTTGCCCGGCGGCACCCAGAAATCACCCCTTACCGCTGCTGCCTTCCGGCCCTGACGGGGTTCGAGGGTTTCTGCCGCGCCGGACCTACCCGGGTGCAAGAAAGGATTATACCAGACTGCGCCTGGCGACCGGCCCGCCGCGTCGCGCCGGCTTTAAGCGCTGCCCGCCCGCCGCCGGGCCAGGCCTTCATAAAAGGGCGCGTAGCGCCGGAAGCCCAGGCGCTCATAGACCTTCACCGCCGCCGGGTTCGTCTGGTTGACGTTCAGCGCAATTAGGTCCAGCGGCGGGGTGTGCGCCACCAGCGCCGCCGCCACCGCGCCCGTAGCCTGAGCCGCCAGCCCGCGCCCGCGCCGGTCGCGCCGGGTGTAGACGTTGCCAATGGCCGCTACGCCCTCCTCCGGCACCACCAGGTGCGTGCCCGCCGCCGCCACCAGCGCCTCACCCTCTTCCACGCCGAAGAACACGCCGTGCGCCAGCATGTCGGCGTCGAAAAAGTCGGGCGTCTCACCGGTCACCGCGCCGTCGGCGTAGAGCGCGTTGAGGCGCGGCAGATCAGCCAGCCCCAGCCGCACCGCGCCGAGCGTCGGCGGCCGAAATTCGGCGGCGGCCAGCGTCATGCGCCACATGGCGGCCTCGTGCGTCACGGTGTAGCGTTCTTTGATCAGCGGCAGAATGTCGGGGCGGATGGAGAGATACAACGCCGGCTCGGCGGCAATTTCGTCGAGCAGCGGGGCCACGCTGGCAGGCGCGCCGAGCGCAAACAGCACCGGCGTTTCGAAGGCCCGGTAGAGCAGCAGCACCGCGCCGTCTGGCCCAAGGTGCCACTCGGTGCGCCCGGCCAGCGCTGGAGCCAGGTCGCCCAGGGCATAAGCCGACCACGGCCGGTCAGTGTTCAGGCGGGCGCGCACCAGCGCGGCGTCAGTGCAGAGAGGCATGGGGAGATGCAGACCGGCCGCCTGTGACGGCGGCCGGCAGACGTTGGCGCTAGGAGCGGGCTTTGGCCGCACGCCGCTTCTTGAGCGGCCGGCCCTTATAGCCCACACCCTTTTGCTCCCACAATTGGAGCAGGTGCAGGCACATGTGCAGGCTCTGGTCCATCTCCTGCACCACCACCCATTCCTGGGGGCCGTGCGGGTTGTGGTAGCCGGCAAACAAATTCGGGGTCGGCAGGCCCATCTCCGTCAGCCGCGAGCCGTCGGTGCCGCCGCGCGTGGCCGGCGAGGTGGGTTCCAGCCCAATGGCGCGCACCGCCTCATAGGCCAGGTTCACCGGCGTCATGTCCTTCTTCAGCCAGTCGCCCATGTTGCGGTACTGCTCGGTCAGCGTGCAGGTGATCTTGGCGCGCGGTTCGGCCGCCTGCATCCCGGCGCACAGCCCTTTCAGGCGGGCGCCCTTGGCGCGCAGCTCGGCCAGGTTGTGGTCGCGCAGAATGAACTTGATGACCGTCTTATCCACGCCGCCCTCAATACGCGCCGGGTGAATGTAACCCTCGCGCAGGTCGGTCGTCTCGGGCGACATGTTGTCCCGCGGCAGCGCCACCAGCAGGCGGGCCGCCAGATGCAGGGCGTTGACCATGCCGCTCTTCTTAGCGTCGCCGGGGTGGGTCGACACGCCTTCAATCGTGACCACCGCCGCGTCGGCCGAGAACGTCTCCCACACCACCTCGCCGGGGTTGTCGCCGTCGAGCGTGTAGGCCACGTTGGCGCCCAATTTATCCAAGTCCAGCTTGTCCACGCCGCTGGCGACTTCCTCATCCGGGTTGAAGCACAGCCGCACCGGGCCATGCTTGATCTCCGGGTGCTCCAGCAAATACGCCGCCAGCGTCATGATGATCGCCACGCCGGCCTTGTCGTCGCCGCCCAGCAGCGTCAGCCCACTGGCCGTCACCACATCCTGGCCCTTGGCGCTGGCCAGCGTCGGGAAGCGCGCCGGGTCAATCACTTGCGTCTTGTCGTCCGGCAGCACCATCGGCTTACCGTTCCACTTCTTGTGCACCAGCGGCTTCACATGGTCGCTGTTGTAGTCGGGCGCGGTGTCCACGTGCGCCAGCAGCGCCACCACCGGCACGCCGGGCTTATCGCTGGTGGCCGGCACCGTCGCCAGCACATAGCCGTGTTCGTCCAGGCTCACGTCGGCCGCGCCCATGGCGCGCAGTTCGGCCTCCAGCAGGCGCAGCAGCTCCCACTGGCCGGGCGTGCTGGGCGAGGTGGCGGCGTCGGGCGTGCTGACAGTATTGATTTTGACGTAACGTAGGAAGCGGGCAAGCAGGGTATCGGGCATAGGGTTCGTGATGAGCGTAGGGCGAATAGGCCCCTATCTTATCACATGCCGCTGCTTGATGAACGCCTTGGGGTCTTCGTACATCTGTCGCACCAGCGCCAGGTTGTCGCCCGGCCAGTGGCCCGGCGTGGTTTTCAGCACCGGGTTGAACGACAGGTCAAAGTGCAGGTGGTAGTTGTTGGGCGCATATTGCCCGATGGCGCAGATTTGCTGGCCGCGCGTCACCAGGTCGTTGGCCTTCACCAGCATGCTGGTCACATGCGCGTAGCGCGCATAGATCACCCGGTCCTCGCCCGGCACTGGGTGCTCGACGATGATGATATTCTTCCAGCCGCTGCTCACATATCCGGCCGAGATTACCCGCCCATCGCCCACGGCATACACCGGCGCGTCCTTGTCGGCCAGCACGCCGCCGGGGCCGGAGAGGTTCAGGTCGCCGCCGGTGTGCACCGCCCAGCGGTTGCCCAGCCAGTAGCGCGAGCCAATGGGGTTGGCGTCGTACCAGGTGCCGCACCAGACCTCGTAATGGTCAAACAGCTTGTGGCCGTCAGCGAACACGCCCGCCCGCTCGGCCGCCGTGCCCACTGGCGAGTCGAACCCCACACTTGTGCTCGGCGGCGGCGTTTGCAGGGGCGGCGTGTACGGCCGCCAGCGCAGCGCGCCATACGACACTTCAAACCGCCGGCTGGCATGCGTGGCCGGGTCAACAAACGTAATGTCGGCCACATTCACCCGCCCCGAGTCGCTGAAGGCCGGGTCGAGCGCAAACTGGCTCAGCGGCGGGTTGGCGGGCGCGCCGTTCACCAATGCGGCTTCCAGCGGCACCCAGGCGTCGTGGTGCGGGTTTTGGTTCAGCACCGCCAGCGACTCGCGCCGCACCCCGCGCGGGTAATCCACAATGAAGTAGTGCGCGTCGCGGATGTAGGCGTGGTCGGCGGGCACGAACACCTCAATCGTGTACACACCCCGCCCGCTCAGACGCGGGCTGTAGCCCACATACAGCGTCTGCCGGTTGTACGACGCGTCGCGGTACAGCCGCGCCCGGCCGTCCTTGTCGCGGTCACGCCTCCAGCCGGCCGCCGTGGCCGTCGCATTCTCGTAATAGCCGATGTTGAACAGCCCGTTGCGCTCGTCGTCCGGGTCGATCACGGTCAGCGTAGGCAGGCTGGCCGACCCCGGCTCGTCGTCAATGGGCCCGCCGGTGTGCGGCCTGGCTCCGCCGCCCCGGTTGACGGCCAGTGGCTGTGTGGCCGGCCAGCGCGCCGCCACGGCCCACAGCTCGGCCCGGCTCAGCCCCTGCCCGTTGCCCAGCCCGTACCGGAACAGCGAGGCCCCCGGCGCGTGGTGCACCTCGGCAGCGGCGCTCAGGGCGTCGGCCACTTCCAGCGTCGGCACGCCATAGGCTTGCAGCACCGGGTAGATCGGCTTGCCCCACCCCACCAGCGCGTCATAGGTATCTTGCAGCGCCTCGCGCGGCGTCTGTCCAAAGTCGTGGTGAAACACCAGCGGGTGCAGGCTGTCGATCTCGGGGAACCACTGGCTCTGCACAAACACGGCTTCTGGCTGGCCCGGCCGGGGGTCGAACATCAGCCCCAGGTGGAAGTTCGGCCCCACCCGCTCACGCAGTCCGCGCGCCAGCCCTTCGGCCGCCGCCGCGCCGCCGGTGAAACCGCCGCGCCGCTCCGGCCGCAGCCCCAGCCCAGTGCGCGGGGCTAAATCCAGCAGCAGCGAACGCACGCCGCTGTTTAGCGCAATGTCCGCCAGCCGGTCGAGTTCCTGCTTCGGCAGGCTGCCGCTCACCAGCGCCCAGGCGTGCACCTCCAGCCCCTTCGCGCCCAGTTCGCGCACCCAGCGTTGCAAATCGGCCAGCGCGTTCACGGCCAGGTTCGGCTTCTGGCGGTCGGCTTTGCCCGGCCAGCCCACGCCCGTGGCCGCCCGCACGATCACGGCGTTGACGTTCGGCGCGGCGGCGCGCAAATTGCCGGCCAGTTGGCTCAGGCTGCCTTCGGCCAAGCTGCTGGGCTGCCAGACGAAAACCGCCAGGCGGCCGTCAAATAGGTTCGGGTCAGTGGGCATTGGTGCGGATTGGGCAGAGGTGGCGGAACGCGCGGCAGTATAGGGCATGCCGGTGGTAGGAGCAAATATCGGGCCAAACGCGCCAGATTGCCGCCACTGGGCCCTTGCTCAGGCGGCTACTTCAAAAAGCCCGTCACAGCCTGCATAAACGCTTCCGGCTTTTCTTCGTGCGGCACATGCCCAGCCGCCGGAATCACCGCCAGCTCGGCCCCCGGCAGTTCGCCGGCCAGCCGCACGCTCTCGGCCGTGGGAACAATCCGGTCGTCGTCGCCTGTGATGACCAGGATTGGCAGGTTGAACTCCACCAAGTGGTCGGCCAAGCCAGGGGCGCGGCTGGCCAGTGTCAGTTCCCACAGCGCCCGGTCCCAGTTATCCACCTGGAGCGGTTTCTGATATAGCGCCACCGTCTCGGCCGTTAGCTGCGTCGGGTCGTGCCAGGCCAGCTTTAGCAGCGCCGGCCCCTGGGTTTGGATCTGGCGCGCCAACAGCGGCCCCAAGTGCCGCATTTGTGGGGTCGCCAGCAGCGGCCGCACCCACGCCGGCGCGCCACCGCCGTTATACACTGCCGGGTCCACCAAAATCAGCGCCGCCACGCGCTCCGGGTGCGCCCGGGCCGTCTGCATGGCTACCGTGCCGCCGGCCGAATTGCCCACCAGGATGGCTTGCTGGATGCCAAAATGATCGAGCAGTCCAATCACCAGCGCCACCTGCGCCTCCGGGCCATAGGGGTTCGGGCCGTCCCAGGTCAGCGGGCGCTCCGTCAACCCAAACGCTGGCCGGTCGTAAGCGATCACCGTGCCCAGCGCGCTCAGCGGTTCCATCACCGCCTGCCACGAGTACAGGCTTGCGCCGAAGCCGTGCAGCAACACGAACACCGGCGCGCCCTGCCCCCGGGTTTTGACATGCACGCTTAGTCCATTGATCTCAATAAACTGGCTGTCGGCGTCGGCCAGCGCTTGCGGCGGCTGCGTGCCCGTCAGCGGCGGCACCGGCACCAAGAACGGCCCCACCAGCAGCCCGAGCAGCCCGATGGCGACCCCAATCAGCGCTAGCCGCCCTACTCGCCGCTTCACGCCTCCACCTTCGGTTCCAGTCTCAGCTTCAAGGTCCTCTGCGTCCTTCCCTAATCATTATCCTACCGGCAGTCACCGCTTGGCGCAATGGTCACGGTCCGGCCCAACCCGCCGGCCGCCTCCATTTCTCTGTCTTTCTCTTTTCTCTCCCCCTTGGGGAACATTATGTTTAGTCCCGGCGTCTTGAATGCGGGGGACGCTCACCGGCGTTTAGACTACAATGAGATCAATGAAGCAGGCGTGGCGCGGCGCAGGGTTGTGTTTGTTATTGCTGGTCGCGGCCTGCACGGCCACAGCCACGCCGCCGCTTAACATCCCGCCCGCGCGCACCCCCATCCCCACCTGGACCTTACCGTTCGACCCCGCCGCCGGCACCCCTGCCAGCGCCGTGCCCACCGTTCTCCCCAGCGAAGCCGCCACCGGCACGCCCATCAGCATTGTCCTGGCCGACACCGCCACCGCCGCCCCGCCGCCCGCCACCGAGACGCCCAGCGTGCCGCCCACGCCGTCCCCGACGGCCCGCCCCGGCATCGACCCCACCCTCGGCGCGTCCACGCCCGACCCGTTGGCCACGCTCGAGCTTCCCATTCCCGAGCCGGTGCCGCAACTGCACCTGGACGAGAGCATCGTAAACATCCTGCTCATCGGCCGCGACACCGAGTTGGCCTCCGGCAGCTACCGCACCGATGTGATGATCGTGGCCTCCATTAACAAAGATGCCAACGCCGTCACCCTGCTCACCATCCCGCGCGACTTGTTCGTCTACATCCCCGGCTGGACCATGAACCGCATCAACACCGCCGCCGTCCACGGCGACGCCACCGGCTACCCTGGCGGCGGCATCGCGCTGCTCGAACAGACCATCCTCTACAATCTCGGCATCCCCATTCACGGCTGGGCGCAGGTCGATTTTCAAGGCTTCAAAGACCTGGTCGATGTGGTCGGCGGCGTCGATGTGCCGGTGAGCTGTGCCATGCAAGACTGGCGGTTGACCAATCCCACTGACCCAACCGTGGATGTGCAGAACGCCGACAACTGGTCGCTCTACACGGTGAACACCGGCGTGCAGCACATGGAGGGCGACCTGGCCCTCTGGTACGCCCGCTCGCGCAAGCGCAGCAGTGACTACGACCGCTCGCGCCGCCAGCACCAGGTGCTGCGCGCCATCTTCGACAAAGCCCTGCGACTCGAAATGCTCGCCCGCGTACCCGAGCTGTACACGCAGTACGTCAGCATCGTCAAGACCGACCTGGGCCTGGGCGACCTGCTGCAATTCGTGCCCATGGCCCCCCAGCTCGACAAAGCCCGCATCAAGAGCCGCTTTATCGGGCGCGGCCAGGTGCTGCCCTGGACCACCCCCGGCGGCGCGGCCGTGCTGCTGCCCGACCGGGCCGCCATTACCGCGCTGATGGCCGAGGCCTTCGTGGCCCCGCCCACCAATGTGCTCGAGCGCGCCGCCACCACCGTCGAAATCTGGAACGGCACCGGCCACGCCGATTGGACCGCCCTGGCCGCCGACAACCTGGCCTGGTCGGGCCTGTCGCCCTTCCCCACCACCAGCCAGTTGAGCAACCAGGCGGTCACGCAGATTTACGACTACTCCACCAGCGCCAAGAACTCGCGCCTGGCCGATCTCAAGGCGCTCTTCCACGTCAAGGATGAGAACATCATCGCCGCCCCCGACCCGCTCGCCGCGTACCCCTACCGCGTGGTGCTGGGCGAAGACTTCAACTCCTGCGTCGCGCCCATCAGCATTATCTCGGTCATGCCCACCCCCAACCCGGTGGCCGGCAGTCCGCAGGGTGACAACATCATCCACGCCGCCGCCGTGCTCGAGCCGCCGCCCGGCATCGACGGCGACCTATCGGAATGGGCGTTCCTGCCCTACCCCATTGCCGAGCCGATCTTTGGCGCGGCCGACTGGGAAGGCCCGCCCGACTTGGCCGCCGTCTACAACATCGCCTGGGATGAAGACTATCTCTATATTGCCCTCGATATCAACGACTCGACTTTTGTGCAGGAGGGCGTCGGCGATCAGCTCTATCGCGGTGACAGCCTGGAAGTTTGGCTTGATGCGCAGCTGGCCGCCGACGGCAACAGCCACGAGCTCAACGGCGACGATTATCAGCTTGGCATTTCGCCCGGCAACATCACCAGCCCGGTGGGCGGGCCGGAGGCCTATTTGTGGCAGCCCCTGAGCCAGCCGCGCGCCGTGCCGGAGGTCGTCATCACCCCGCGCCTCGGCCCCGGCGACTACGCGCTGGAGGTCGCCATCCCCTGGAAGCTGTTCGGCCTCACGCCCAGCGCCGGGCAGAGCTTTGGCTTCGCGCTGGCGCTCAACGACGACGACACGCCTGGCAGCGCCGAGCAGCAAACCCAGGTGACCAACCGCAAGGGCCAGAAGCTATCCGACCCCACCACCTGGTCCATCCTCGTCCTCGACTCGCCCCCCGCACCGTAGGCCTTGCCGCTCACTGCCGCGGCCGCACCTCCGAGCCAAAGTGGTCGTCCGCCGTCATCCTCCCGCCGGATTTGTCACACACCTGCCCCCGCGGTTTGTGCGGGGGTGCCCAAGCGTCTTTGTTTGGGTTCCGAAGCGCGCATGGCGCTGTGCGGCAGCCCTCTTAGCTCAAACGGCCGCCGGCCGTCACCGGCCCGCCGGATTTGTCATTCCGAACCCGGCCTCAGGCCGTTGGACCTGGCGTTGCCTTTAGGCCGGTGAGGAATCTCGCCCCTTAGCGACCGCACGTTTGGACCGCATCGTCAGCCCATGATTTTGTCTCTGAGCAGCCCCGCCCCAGGCGCTTGGCCCTATTGCTTGCCAGTGGCGGGCAACGCGAAACGTCTCGGTCCGCCTATGGCGCACACTGGACATTGCGGTAACCACATTTTCAGGTGGCGGCCACGTCAACCTTAAAGATTTCTTACCCACTTGCAACTAGAACATTTAGTCATCATCATGTCCATATGAGCCTGCCGCTACCTCATCCCTTACTGAACTGTCCCTTTGATTTATCTAGGGCAGCTTGCTTTAATTCGT
>JAYUUW010000576.1:0-3660 GCA_043754665.1 Anaerolineales bacterium
GAGGCCAACCTGAGCCGGGTGCGGGGGCGCGGCGCGCACCTGAACCGCGCCGACCTCAACCGCGCCAACCTCAGCGGCGCGCAGTTGCAGGAGGCCGACCTGAGCGGGGCCGACCTGAGCGGGGCGCGCCTGATCAACGCCGACTTCACCGGCGCCAACGTCAACGGCACCGACTTCTCCGGCGCCGATGTCACCGGGGCCATCTTCGATCAAGTGAACCTATCCCGCGCCAACGTCGCCCAGACCGATATGACCAAGGTGCGCAAGGGCGGCGCGGCCAGGACCGAGACCAGCCAACCCGCCCGCACCACCGGCGGCCTGCTCGATATCCGTTAGCGCCTGACGGCTGCCCCGGCGCTCCCTGGGAGGTTGCATGCTCAGTGTCCAATCGGTCCAGGTGAACGCCCGCGCCCTCCAAGACAACATCGGGCGCGTGATCGTCGGCAAAGCCGACACGGTGGAACTGCTGCTGGTGGCGCTGCTCAGCCAGGGCCATGTGCTGCTGGAGGATGTGCCCGGCCTCGGCAAGACCACTCTGGCCAAGGCGCTGGCCCGCTCGCTCGGCTGCACCTTTCAGCGCCTGCAGTTCACGCCCGACCTGCTCCCCTCCGATATTACCGGCGTCAACGTCTTCAACCAAAAGAGCGGCGATTTTGAGTTTCGCCCCGGCCCGATCATGGCGCAGATCGTCCTCACGGACGAGATCAACCGCGCCGGCCCGCGCGCCCAATCGGCCCTGCTGGAGGCGATGGAGGAGCGCCAGGTGACGGTGGACGGCGTCACCCGCCCGCTGCCGCGCCCGTTCCTCGTCATCGCCACCCAAAACCCCATCGAGCTGGAGGGCACCTTTCCGCTGCCCGAAGCCCAACTCGACCGTTTCTTGCTGCGCCTGTCGCTCGGCTATCCCGACGGCGACGAGGAGCGCGCCATCCTGCGCCGCTTTCGCACCGCCGACCCGCTGGCCGACCTGGCGCCGGTGGCCTCCGGCGAGCAGATTGTGGCCCTCAACACCGTCATCCGGCAGGTGCATGTCAGCGACCCGCTCGAAAGCTACATCCTGGCGCTGGTGCGCGCCACACGTGACAACCCGGCCGTGGCGCTCGGGGCCAGCCCGCGCGGCGCGTTGGCGCTCTTCCGCTGCGCCCAGGCGCTGGCCGCCATTCGGGGCCGCAACTTTGTCAACCCGGACGATATTCAGGCGCTGATTGCGCCGGTGCTGGCCCACCGCCTCATGCCCTCCGGCCAGAGCCGCCTGCGCGGCAAAGCCGTGGCCGATATTCTCAAAGAGGTGGTCGGCCGCGTGCCGGTGCCGGTCGAGGAAACTTGGTCCGCCTAACATGACCAGCCGCCTGGGCCGGCTGGCGATCATCGTTCTGCTGATCCTCAGCCTGGCGCTGCGCAGCCCGCTGCTGCTGCTGCTCGATGTGCTGCTGGCGCTGGTGGCCGCGGCCTCCGCGCTGTGGGGCCGCTACTGCCTGGCGGGGGTCACCTACCAGCGCCAATTCGAGGCCGAGCGCCTGTTTTGCGGCGAGCAGGTGCAGTTGTGGGTCGAGATCGTCAACGCCAAGCCGCTGCCCCTGGCCTGGCTCAAGCTCGAAGATGAGTTCCCCGAAGACTTCCAGGTGGAGCGCACCGAGCTGGCCAACGCCAGCAAGCCGCACCGGCGCACCCTGACCAACCTGCTCAGCCTGCGCTGGTATGAGCGCGTGCGCCGCCGCTACCGCCTCACCGCCCAGCGGCGCGGGGCCTACGAGTTCGGGCCGGTGCTGCTCTCCTCCGGCGACATCTTCGGCTTCCAGACCCGCACGCGCGAACAGGCTGACAAACAAACGCTGTTGGTCTACCCGCGCCTGGTGCCGGTGGAGCAACTGCGGATTCGCATGGCCCGCCCCGCCGGCGAAATGCTGAGCGACCGGCGCATCGTGGAAGACCCGCTGCGGCTGGCCGGCGTGCGCGAGTACCGCCCCGGCGACAGCATCCGCCACATCCACTGGAAGAGCACCGCCCGCCAGGGTCAACTGCAAACCAAGGTGTTCGAGCCGGGGGCCAGCCAGCACCTGGTGCTGTGCCTCAACGGCCAAACGCTGGAGCACGCCTACGAGGGCGTGCTGAGCGACTATTTTGAGACTGTGATCTCTGTGGCCGCCGCGCTCGCCAACGAGGCGTTGGAGCAGCGCCACCCGGTGGGCCTGTTCACCAACAACAGCGTGCGCGATGCCAGCCACCGCGTGCGCCTGCCCGCCACGCGCCACGCCACCCAACTCACGCGCATCCTCGAGACTATGGCGCAGCTCACCCACTTCACGCTCATGCCGTTCGAGCAACTGCTGCGGGTGGAGGCCCCCACCCTGCCGTTCGGCGCGAGCGTCGTCGCCATTTCGGCTATCGCCACGGAGCCAATCCAGGCCGCGCTGCTGGCTTTGCACGATGCCGGCCACCCCACCGCGCTGGTGCTGGTGGCCGACCCCGGCCGCGTGCCGGCCACCAGCCTGCCGGCCTCGATCCCGGTCTACGTCGTCACACAGAATTGGACGGAGCTTGAAACGCTGGAATTGGGTTGAAGACCTGCTGCTGCCGCCGGCCGTCGCCATCCTCACCAGCGCCTGGGTAGCGCTGTGGGTGCGCTGGTCGGTGCGGGCCGTGCCGCCGGCCTATTCGGCCCCGGCCCTCGCGCCGTGGGTGCTGGGCCTGCTGCTCCTCACCGCCATGCTGCTCACGCGCTGGGCGCTGACGCTCGACCGGGCCGCCGCCGTGGGGCCAGGGCTGATCGTCGGCGGCGGCCTGCTGGCGGTGTTTGGCGTGGCCTGGACCACCTACGGCTTGCGCTCACCGGTGGAGTTCTGGCAGCGGCTGGTTGATTGGGGCGACTTTATCTCGCCGGTGTTCCTGGGCGTGGCGGCCTGCGCCTTCATGTGGTGGCAGGGCATCGTGCTGGGCCGCTCGGTGGTGCCGCAGGAGCAGTTGGAACATAGCTTCTATCGCGGGCTGGTGGCGCTGGCCGTCATCTTTGCCGTCAATCAGGCCCGCCCGCTCATCTCGGCCGACGAGGGGCTGATCGCCGCCCTCGCCTTTTTCGCCACCGGCTTGAGTTCGCTGGCCCTGGTGAGCGTGGAGAATGCCCGCCGCTGGCAGTCGGAGGTGATGGGCCAATGGCCCAGCCTCAACCGCTATTGGCTCGGCACCGTGGCGGGCGTCATTGGGGCCATCCTGGCCGGCGGCTTGCTGGTGGGCGGCCTGCTCTCGCCCGAGGTGTTCGAGCAGTTGGCCGGCTTCCTCGCCGCCCTCGCCAACGGTGTCACTATCGCGTTTGTCGCGCTGATCGGCACGATGGTCTTCCTCGCGGCCTGGCTGATCACGCCGTTCGTGCGGCTGCTGTCGGGCCGGCTCGACAACCCGTTTCAGTTTCCCCAACTGCCCTCGCTGGAGGAGACCGGCAAGCAGACGCTCACGTTTTTTGAACAGCACCCGGTGCTCAACGTGGCGCGGCAGGGCGTGTCGCTGCTGGTGCTGGCCGCCGTCGTGGGCCTGGTGTTTTGGTTCGCCCTCCAGCGCTTCGCGCGCCTCAACCGCAAGAACATCGACGAGGAGCGCGACAGCATCGCCACCCGCGATTTGCTCCTCAGCCAGTTGCGCGCGCTCTTCCGCCGGCCCACCCCGGCC
>JAYUUW010000577.1:0-5066 GCA_043754665.1 Anaerolineales bacterium
GGCGCGCGGGCTGGGCGGCCTGGAGTGGGCGGCCACGGTGCCCGGCACGGTGGGCGGGGCGGTGTTCGGCAACGCCGGCGCGCACGGCGGCGACCTGGCCGGGAATTTTCTTGTGGCCGCAATCTTGCAACATGATGGTCGGGTGGAACAGTGGGGGCCGAACGAACTAGCCTTTGCCTACCGCACCAGCCGGCTCAAGTCGGCCAAAGCCGCCGGCCGGCCGTTGATTGTGCTGGGGGCCGAACTGGCGCTCACAGTGGGGAAGGCCACCGAGTTGCAAGCCCAGGTGGAGCAGTATGTGGCCCACCGCAAGCGCACCCAGCCGCCGGGGGCCAGCCTGGGCAGCATGTTCAAGAACCCGCCCGGCGACTACGCGGGGCGCTTGATCGAAGCGGCCGGGCTGAAGGGCGCGCGGCTGGGGCAGGTCGAAATCTCGACCCTGCACGCCAATTTCTTTGTCAACCTGGGCGAGGCCCGTGCGGCCGATGTGTTCGCCCTCATCCATCAGGCCCACGCCGCCGTGCTCGACCGGTTCGGCGTCGACCTGGAACTCGAAGTGGAATTGATCGGTGACTGGACCGGAACGTGCTAGCGTGACCAAGAAGATCCGCCTGGGGCTCATTTTTGGGGGGCGCTCGGCCGAGCACGAGGTCTCGCTGCGGTCGGCGCAGTCGGTGCTGAATGCGATTGACCCTGAGAAATACGACGTGACCCTGATTGGCATTAGCAAGGCCGGCAAATGGCTGACCGGCGCCGACCCGCTGAAGAGTTTGGCCGCCGGCGACCTGAGCGATCTGTCCAACGCGGCGCTGCTCGGCGAGCCGGGCAAGCACGAGTTGCTGGTGATGGCCCCCGGCCAGGCCGGCGGCGCGCTGAGCATGGCGTCGAGCGCGGAGTTTGATGTGGTCTTTCCGCTGCTGCACGGCCCGTATGGCGAAGACGGCACGGTGCAGGGCCTGCTGGAGCTGGCCGACCTGCCCTACGTGGGCGCGGGCGTGCTGGCCTCGGCCGTGGCGATGGACAAGGCGGTCTGCAAACAACTGCTGCGCGCGGCCGGCATTCCGGTGACCGATTGGCAGTTGGTGCTGCGCTCAGCCATCCAGGCTGACGCCGAAGCCGTGGCCGCCCGCGCGGCCGAAGCCTTTGCCTTCCCCATCTTCACCAAGCCCTGCAACCTGGGCTCGTCGGTGGGGGTCATCAAGGCGCACAGTTTCGAGGCGCTGGTGGCGGCCCTGCGCGAGTCGGCCCGTTACGACCGGCGCGTGCTGATCGAGCCAGGTATCAACGCCCGCGAGATCGAAGTCAGCGTGCTGGGCAACGCCTTCCCCGAGGCCTCGGTGGCGGGCGAGGTGGTGCCGGTGAACGAGTTTTACGACTACGAGGCCAAGTACATTGATGAAGGCTCGGCGCTGCTCATCCCGGCGCCGATCCCGGCCGAGACGGCCGACCTGGCCCGCCGCTATGCGGTGGCCGCCTTCCAAGCGATTGACGCCGCCGGGCTGGCGCGGGTGGACTACCTGCTCGACCGCGACACCGGGCGGCTGTACTTGAATGAGATCAACACCCTGCCGGGCTTCACCAGCATCAGCATGTATCCGAAGCTGTGGGAAGCCTCGGGGGTGAGCTACAGCGATTTGATCGACCGGCTGGTCACGCTGGCGTTGGAGCGCCAGACCGAACGTGACCAAACGGTCAAGACCTATGGCGGGCGACCGCCGAGTAACTAAGACATGATGGACTGCTTGAGGGTGCAGGAGCAGTGTGGTAATGACGGCTCAAATGGCTAAATCGTCGCGTTCCGATCAAGTGCGCCGCCGGCGCTTACAACAGACTCAACGCCGCTTTGACACAGTCTCGCGGACTGGTTCGCTGCGCACCGGGCCGCTGATCAGCCGGCCGCGCAATTCGGCCTCGCCCGAGACCACGGCCGCGCGTCTGCGCCCCGGCGGTCTGCGCAAGCGCAGCGGCCTAATCAACGGCCTACTGCCGGCCGGGCTGGGATGGGATATTCGCCTGCCGGCCCTGCCCCGGTTAGTCGGCTGGCGCTTGATGAGCCTGGCGCTGATCGTGCTGCTGGGCGGCATGCTGGCCCGGCTGCTGCTCGACCCGACCATGTACATTGACGGCGTGAACCTGGGCGGCTCGGCCTTCGTGCCGGGCCAGGAGATCTATGCCCAGTCCGGCATCGCCGGGCAGCACATCTTTTGGGTGGACCCCGAAGCGGTGGAGCGCAACGTGGCCGAGGTGCCGGGCATCGCCTCGGTGATGGTGACGGTCGAGTGGCCCAACACGGTCACCATCCAGGTCACCGAGCGCATTCCGGTGGTCACCTGGATTGAGAACGACGACCGCTGGTGGGTCGATGCCGACGGCGCGAAGTTCAAGGCCCGCGCCGAACTGCCGGGGCTGCTGCCGATCATGGTCGACGACGCCCCAAACCGCCCCGGCGTGAAGGGCGAGGCTGAGAGCTACGCGCCGGCCGACGCCGTGGCGGGCGCGCTGCAACTGCGCGAGCTGCGCCCCAACATTGAATTGCTGCACTACGACGCGCTGCGCGGGTTGAGCTACCAGGACGGGCGCGGCTGGCGTGGGTACTTTGGCGTGGGCATCGACATGCCGCAGAAGCTGGCGGTGTATGAAGGCCTGGTGGCCGACCTGCTGGCGCGGGGCATTCTGCCCAAGGTCATCAGCGTGGAGAGCGCGCAAGCGCCGTACTATCAGAAGTAACGTAGCAGAAGTGCCCCGGCCGGCCGTTCGCTTGGAGCGAGCGCGGACCTGGGGTTTGGCTGGCGATTAGAAAGTGTGGAGGCTTCGGCCATGGCGATTGTGACAGATAACCCCCTCCTGGTAGGCATTGATGTCGGCACAACGAAGGTCTGCGCGCTGGTGGGCGAGACCGACGAAGTGGGCGACCTGCGCATTCTGGGCGCCGGCGTCGAGCCGGCCAAAGGCATGCGCAAAGGGGTGGTGGTCAACGTAGAAGAAGCCGCCACCTGCATCGCCGCCGCGGTCGAGAAGGCCCAGCGCAGCGCCGGCTATGAGATCGGCGCGGCGTTCGTCAGCCTGGCCGGCAGCCACATTGCCTCGGTCAACAGCCGGGGCGTGTCGGGCATTGGCGGCGGCGGGCACGGCATCGACCAGGACGACATTGAGCGCGCGCTCGACGCGGCCCAGGCCATCGCCATCCCGCACGGGCGCGAGGTGCTGCACGTCATCCCGCGCGCCTTCACGGTGGACGGGCAAGACGGCATTCGCCAGCCGCTGGGCATGCATGGCTTTCGCTTAGAGGTCGAAGCGCATATTATCACCGCGGCGTCGACCTTCGTGCAGAACCTGACCAAGTGCGTCGAAGCCGCGGGCGTGACGGTAGAAGCCTTCGTGCTCAACCCGCTCGCCTCGGGCGAAGTGGTGCTGACTGAGACCGAGAAGGAAATGGGCGCGGTGGTGTGCGACATCGGCGGCGGCACGACCGACCTGGCGATTTACCTGGACGGCAACGTCTGGCACACCATGGTGCTGTCGGTGGGCGGCAATCACCTGACCAGCGATGTGGCCCACGGGTTGCGGCTGCCGGCCGACATTGCCGAGCGCATCAAGATCGATCACGGCCACGCCTACAGCCGCGAGGTGGCCAACACCGAGAGCTTTATGGTGCAGCCCTTCGGCGAGGACCGGCCGGTGCAGATCAGCCGCCTCGACCTGGCGACCATCATCGAGGCGCGCGTGGAAGAGATGTTTAGCCTGGTGCTGCAAGAAGTGAAGCGCACCGGTTACGACGGCCTGCTGCCGGCCGGGGTCGTGCTGACCGGCGGCACCAGCCAACTGCCCGGCCTGCGCCGCGTGGCCAGCGAGGTGCTGAACCTGCCCTGCCGCGTGGCCGCGCCTAACAACCTGAAGGGCATGATCGACAAGCTGCAAGGCCCGGCCTTCTCGACCAGTGTGGGCCTGCTGCGCTGGGCGCAGCACGAGAGCCTGGTGCAGCCGCGCGGCAACGGCAAGAAGCGCGGCGGCAGCGGCGGGCGCGGCGGGGGGCGGGGGCGCGGCCCGAGCTTGAGCAAGGGACTGGATATCTTCCGGCGCTTTTTGCCTTAGCGCCGCTTACAGGTGGAGGAAAGGGCGGCGCTTCGGCGCCGGCCCTTGAGCAACCGTCGTGGGAGGCTTGGAGCAGCCAACCACACTGACAGCCAGGAGTGGAGGATCACAATGCAAGCTGCACCCGGAAATTCAGAGTCGTTCGCGCGGATTAAGGTCGTTGGGGTCGGCGGCGGCGGCAGCAATGCCGTCAACCGCATGATCGAGCAGGGCATGTCGGGGGTGGAGTTTATCACCGTCAACACCGATGCCCAGGCGCTGCTGCTGGCCAACGCGCCGCGGCGCGTGCGCATCGGCGATAAGCTGACGCGCGGGCTAGGCGCCGGCGGTAACCCTGAGATCGGCCAGAAGGCGGCCGAAGAGTCGGCCGAGGAGCTGTACGAAGTGCTGCGCGGCTCCGACATGGTCTTCATCGCGGCTGGGTTGGGCGGCGGCACCGGCACCGGCGCGGCCCCCATCGTGGCCCAGATCGCCAAGGAATGCGGCGCGCTGACCATTGGCGTGGTCACCAAGCCCTTCACCTTTGAAGGCTCGCGCCGCCTGCAGTCGTCGGAGGGCGGCATCAACCGGCTTAAGGAGCAGGTCGATACGCTGATCGTCATCCCGAACGACCGCCTGCTGCAAATCGTCGACAAGCGCGCCTCGCTGCAGGAGTCGTTCCGCCTGGCGGACGATGTGCTGCGCCAGGGCATCCAGGGCATCTCGGAACTGATCACCGTGCCCGGCCTCATCAACCTCGACTTTGCCGACGTGCGCACCATCATGTCGGAAGGCGGCGCCGCGCTGATGGCGGTGGGCAAGGGCTCGGGCGAAGATCGCGCCCGCGTGGCGGCCGAAATGGCCATCTCGTCGAACCTGCTCGACATCACCATCGACGGCGCGCGCGGCATTCTGTTCAACGTGACCGGCGGCCCGAGCATGACCCTGTTCGAAGTCAACCAGGCCGCGGCCATCATCAAGGAAACCGCGCACCC
>JAYUUW010000578.1:0-1857 GCA_043754665.1 Anaerolineales bacterium
GTGTCGAAGAAGAATAAGCCGGCCGCGCGCCGTGCTGTGTGGTCCTGACAATTCCGACCTCCGACCTCTGACCTCTGACTTCCGACCTCCCGCCGTCACTTGCGCACCGTCCCAGCGCGGCTACAATGCAGCCCGCCACACCTTCACGGCCCACGCGCCCAGGAGAGACCATGTCCACCACCGGCAAAGCCCGCGACAACATTCGGCTCCGCGCCGCCCCCAGCTTCGACGCCCCTGAGATCGGCTTCATCTACGTCACCAAAGACGTCGAAGTTGTCGGCGTCGAAGGCGACTGGCTGCGCGTGCTCTGGGAAGACAAAGAAGGCTACGTCGCCCGCAAGTTCATCCTCGTCGCCGATCAGCAGGCCCTCGCAGACCTGGCCCACTACGCCGAGCCGCCCAGCCCCGCCGCCGAGAGCGCCGACGACGCGCCCAAGCCCGCCGCCAAGCCCAAGAAGCCGGCCCGCCCCAAGACCAAACTCAGCGCCAAGCCCAAGCCCGCCGCCGACGAAGACTAACCGCCTGCCGCGTTCAGATACACCCGCGCCACCCGTGCCATAATCCCGCTGACGGCATCATACACATTCGTCCCCCAGCGGGCGGCCACCGCCTCGGCCCGCAACTGCTCCGCGCCCTGCCGGCCGATCAGCACCACCTCATCGCCCGCCCGCGCGTCCGGCACCGCCTCGATGCCGGCCACACACTGATCCATGCACACCCGGCCGCGCACCGGCACGCGCCGCCCGCCGATCAGCACCCCGTTCACGTTCTTCGGCACCCGCCGGAAGCCATCGGCATACCCCACCGCCAGCACCGCCACCCGCTCGGGGCCGCGCGTCACATACTCCGGCCCATAGCTCACCCCGTGGCCCGCCGGCAGAGTCTTCACCTGCGCCACCCGCGTCTTCCACGCCAGTGCCGGGCGCAGGTCCGGCGGGGCCGGCACCTCGTCCGAGGGGTCCAGCCCATACAGCAAGATGCCGCTGCGCACCACGTCATACCGCGCGGCCGGCTGCCGCAGCACCGCCGCCGAGTTGGCCGCGTGCACCACCGGCGGACGTAACCCCGCCGCCGCCAGCGCCTCCAACACCCCGTCCAGCGCCGCCATCTGCGCCAGCGTGGAAGTCTGCTCCGTCATATCCGACCCAGCGAAGTGCGTGAACAGCCCGTCCACCGCCAGCCCCGCCAGCCCGTGCAGGCCGCGCACAAAGGCCAGGGCGTCACCCGGCAGCACGCCCAGCCGGCCCATGCCGCTGTCGAGCTTCACATGCACGCGCGCCGTGCGCCCCAGCCCGCGCGCGGTCGCGGCATACGCGGCGGCCGTGTCGGCGTCGAAGACCGTCAGCGTCAGGTCGTGGCCCAGCGCTTCGGCGGCCTGCCCCGGCGGCGTGTAGCCCAGCACCAGCACCGGCGCGGCCAGGCCGCCCGCCCGCAGCGCCAAGCCCTCATCGGCGCGGGCCACCGCCGCCCAGCGCGCCCCGGCCGCCACCGCCGCCTGCGCCACCGGCCCCGCGCCGTGGCCATACGCGTTGGCCTTCACCACCGCCATCAGCCCCGCGCCGCCGGCCAGCCCTAACAGCCGCCGCGTGTTGTGCCGGATGGCGGCCAGGTCCGTTTCGATCCAGGTGAGCGTTGCTTGTGGGTCTGTCATAGTCGCGAGTATAGCAGGGGGGCGGAGGGGGTCTCAGGCGTGGGAAGGGTTTAAAGCGTGGGGACTCGGGGGCGGCTAGTGAGCCAGGTGCGTTATGAACTGCGCCCCTTAGGCGGCTCGTCAGAATAAGTTGACGAATTTTTCTAGCGGTGATTTAACTGCCCCATGCAGGATCTCACCGCGATCAAACGAATGGAAATGGTTTA
>JAYUUW010000579.1:0-14288 GCA_043754665.1 Anaerolineales bacterium
CCTATGGCTACACCGTGACGCCGGTGACCGTGAGCGGCGCGCTGCACTTGAAGACCGCCGCCACCGCGCTGGACGACCACACGCTCATTGCCAACCCCGCCTGGCTCGACCTGACGCCGTTCGCCGGGCTGGAAATTCTGACGGTGCCGCCGGACGAGCCGTGGGGGGCCAACGTGCTGACGGTGGGCGAGGCGCGGCTGGTGAATGCCGCCTGCCCGCGCACGCTCGACCAGGTGGCCGCCGCCGGCTACGCGGTGATGCCGCTGGCGCTGGAGGAGTTTGGCAAGGCCGAGGCCGGGCTGACCTGCCTGAGCCTGATCTTCAGGTCGGCGGCCCGGTCGGGTACCGCCATTCTGGCGCGTACATAGCCAGCACGTTCTCCACGGGAGTGTCGGGCTGCAAGTGGTGCGAGCTGCACAGGATGTAGCCGCCGTCGGCCCCCAGCACCCGCACGCGCTCGCGCACCTCAGCCGCCACTTCCTCGGTGGTGCCGCGCGGCAGCGTCTGATTGATATCCACCCCGCCGTGAAAACACAGCCGGTCGCCATAGGCGGCCTTGATTTGCGCCAGGTCCATGCCCTTGGCGTCGGGCTGCACCGGGTTGAGCACGTCCACCCCCATGTCAATGAACTCGGGAATCAGCGGCCAGACCGAGCCGTCGCAGTGGTACATGACCTTCTTGCCGTACTGGTGGGCCAGGTCCACCAGGCGGGCATGGCGCGGGCGCACGAAGTCGCGCCACATGGTCTTGGAGATCATGAGCGAGGCCTGGGTGGCGACATCGTCGTAGAAGTAGAGCAGGTCGATGCGGTCGCCGGCCACCTCCAGCACGCGGCGGGTGTTCTCCACATATAGGTCGGTCAGGCGGTCCATGATGTAGAGCGGCAGCTCGGGCTGGCTGGCCAGGTCCATCAAAAATTCCTGCATGCCGCGCAGTTGCCAGCCGATTTCGAACACCGAGCCGATGCGGAAGCGGATGGAATACTCCTGGTGGGCGTCCATCTCGCGCAGCAGGCCGGGCAGCGGGCTGAAGTCCCACCAATCTGGCTCGGGCCAGGGGTGTTGCGCCAGGTCGGCCACGCTCTCGGCTTGGCTGAGCGGCCAATCGACAAAACCCTCGTACGCGCCAAAGGTGGTCTCTACCCGCTCGCTGTGCGTGCCCCAAATGTCGTTCCAGCTTTTATCGGGGTTGCGCTGGCGCCACATGCGGTTGGGTGTGGAGCGGTTGAGCGACCCCCACCAATCGGTCACCGCGCCGGGGTGCAGCGCGCTCTCCGGCGGCGTGCAAAACATATCGTACGAGAGCAGGCGGCAGTCGACCTCCAGGTGGCGCAGCAGCGCCTCGCGCGTGGGGTCCATGAAGTCGGTCAGTTGGCCGGGGGCGGGTTCCAGGTGCAGGTGGTCGATCAGGCGCTGCCAGACTTCGGTGGTGGCGAGAAAATCGACCGGGGCGCGGTCGGGCTGTTCGTGGCGCAGGGCGGTGGCCACGCGTTCGCGCGGGCTGAGGGCAGGGGTGGGGGTGGGGGTGGGGGTCATTGGGTCATACCTTTCCAAGAGCGGCGCTGTCACTCACAGCGCGGGTGGTCATCATAACAAAGGATGGCCGTTGTGGAGCCTCCAGCGCGACTCGCCGTGAGCCGCGCTAGAACGATTTTTGTAGGGGTGTTCGCTATCAGTGGCAACACGCCAGGGTCAGAGCTGGCCGCCGGCCGCGGCCGCGTCGCGGGCGAAGGCGGCCAGGGTGGCGGGCGGGCGGCCGAGCAGCGCGGTGAGCGTTTGCGGCGAGCCGCACAGGCCATAGGCTTCGTAATACTCAAACATCTGGAGCAGCGTGCGGCGGGCGTCGTCGGGCAGGCCGTTGGCGTGCGCGGCGGCCGACCACGCGGCGTGGTCGGTGGCCTCGGCGCGCACCGGGCGGCCCAGCGCCTCGGCCAGCGCCGCGGCGACCTCGGTTTGGCTGAGGCCGGGCGTGCCGACTAACTCATAAGTCGCGCCGGCGTGGCCCGGCTCGGTGAGCACGCGGGCGGCGGCTTCGGCCACGTCGCGCAGGTCCACCAGGCTAAGGCGGCTGGCGACGGCATACGGCACGCGATAGACGCCCTGCGCCGTGATGGCCGCCCAGCCCGCCAGCAGGTTCTGCATGTAGGCCGTGGGCTGGAGGAGGGTGACACTCAGGCCGGACTTGAACAGGGCCTCCTCGACGCGCAGCTTGCGCCAGTGGTGGGGCATGTCTTCGGTCTGCGGGTGCAGCACCGAGTGGTAGACGAAGCGCTCCGCCCCGGCCGCCTGCGCCGCCGCGATGACGGTCTGGCCGATGCTGATTTCGTCCGGATGGACGTTGGGGCACAGGTGGTAGACGGCCTGCGCGCCATGCAGCGCGGCGGTCACGGCCTCAGCGTCGTGCAGGTCGCCCACCACGGCCTCGGTCGCGCCCCCGGCCAGCACCTCGGCCCGCTGCTCGGCGCGCCGCACCAGCGCCCGCACCGGCTGGCCGCGCGCCGCCAGCGCCCGCACAATGGCGCGGCCGGTCTTGCCGGCCGCGCCCATGACCGCGATCATGCTAGGCGGCCACCGGGTCGGCGGTCGGGGCAGTCGCCATCACGCCGGTCTCCACGCCCTCGCCCGGCCACGGGTCCGAGAGGTTCCAGGCGGCGTCGAACGTGCCGATCTGGTGGTTGATGGCGCGCAGGAAAATCCACTTCATCTTTTCCTGGTCGCGGGGCAGGGCGGCCGGGCCGCATTCGTTGATAGCGTCGGCGGTCACGTCGCGCAGCTTAATGAAGAACGGATCGATCCACTGCTCCACCCAGGCCACCTGGGCCGGGGGCAAGCCCTGGGGCCGCTCGGCCTGGTAGCGCAGCCCGAACGTGTCGGGAAAGGCGTAGCAGGGATAGTAGGCGCAGCAGATTTCGCCAAAGGTGCCTTCGTAGGCGGTGCGCACAAAGAAGTTGATGAAGGCCTCGCGGCGCGGGCGGGCGGCCCAGCGCGTGGTGGCCAGCGGGCCGAACTTCTCCAGCAGCCGCAGCTCCACCCGGGTGGCGTTGGCGCGCGAGAGGTACTCGATCTCCAGCTTGGCCCAGGGGTGGTCGTAGGGGGCCTTACCCACCGCCACGGCCGTCACGCGCTCGCCCAGGTAGGGCAGGTCCTGCGCCAGCCAATACTCAAACTGGTCCTGCGACAGCGTGCCGGCGAACATGGCCTCGATCCACGGGTGGTGGATGTAGCGCTGCCAGACCGGGCCGGCGAACGCGATGCACTCGTCAATGAACGTCATGGGGCGTCTCCTGCGGCCGGGGCCGCGCGCGGGCTGATGACCAGTTCGTCGTAGGTGGTTTCCGGGTCAATCGGGCGGCTGAAGACCACGTCGGTCAGTTCGCCCAAGACAATCTCGGCGGTGGTGTAAATCTCGCTGCCCTCCTGCAGGTGCCCGCCAATGGACACGCCGCGCCCATCCGACAGGGCGACGTGCAGGTGCGGGCCGTCGGGCGAGAGCGTGCCGACGAGCGCGCAAATCTCAAATTTGTCGTCGTAGTAGGTGGTGGTGGGCTGGTTGGCCAGGCGCAGGGCGGCGCGGCGCAGGCTGCCCACGCAGGTGAGCACAAACGCCGCTTTCAGGCCGTGCTGCTGGGCAAAGGCCACCAACTCGCGGCGCGGGTCTTGGCCGGGGCGCAGGCGCAGGGCGTAGGTACGCATGGCTAGCGCCGCCACTGGCTGAGCATGTGCTCGTAAAACGCCGGCACATCCACCGTGTACATGGCCGTCACCGGCCGGCCGCCGGGCTTGAGCAGTGTGCGCCCCTGGCTGGGCGAATCGACCAGGATTTCTGTTTCCCAGGCGTGGGTGGTGAACAGCTCGGGCACGCCCAGGTAGGCGGTGGTGAGCACATCCCAAAAGTAGTAGGGCTGGTGCGACACCAGCGCGTAGCAGTGCCCGGCCAGGTCAGAAAGCGGGAAGCGCCGCTGGCGGCCCAGCTGGCGGATGAACTCGGAGGTGAGCGGCACGTTGTTGGTGATGTCGAGCGGGCAGAGGACGATGGGGAACTGGGTCTGCCACACGCGGTGCGCGCCGGCCGGATCCCAATAGACGTTCCACTCGGCGCTGCCGTCGTGCTCGGCGTCGCGCACGTTGCCGCGCACGTTCAGCGCGCCGCCCATCCACAACATGCGCTCGATCTTGTGCTCCAGCGCCGGTTCTTCGTCCAGCGCGGCGGCCACGGTGGTCAGCGGACCGGTCACCAGCAGCGTCACCGGGCGGGGCGCGGCGCGCAACTGCGCGGCCAAGAAGCTCTGCCCGCTCTCCGGCACCAGCCGCGTGGCGATGGCGTCGTGCTCGTTGAGGTTGGGGAAGTGGTCGATGCAGACCGAGTCGCGCCGGTTCTCGCGCGGGAAGGGGTGGACGCCGCGCACGGTGCTCTCGGCCACCGGCACGTGGCTGTGGCCCATGAGATCCAAAATCTTGCGGGTCGCGCCGACGGCGGCGTGGACGAAGCAGTCGGCCGGCGTGATGACGATGCCGCGTACGTCCACATGGTCATAGGTCATCAGCAGCATGATCGAGAGGTAGTCATCGACCCCGCCGTCATGGTCGAACAGCACCAGAGGTTTGTTAGGCATCAGGCCTCCTTGCGGCTACGCGCCGGCCGCCGCCGCGCGGTCTAGGTTAATCAGGCGCTGCACGCCGTCGAGGGCGGCCTGGCACAGCGGCTCGAGCGAAGTGGGGTTCTGGTTCAGCGCGATCATCAGGCCGCCGGCGCGCTTGTGCAGCACACTGCACACCACGAACAGCGTGGCGGCTTCCATCTCGGAGCATAACACGCCGCCCATCACCCAGGCGTTCCAGTTGGCTTGCAGGGCGGCGGCCATGGGCATGCGCTCGGGCTGCACCTCGCCATAGAACGAGTCTTTGGAGTGCGACAGGCCCACATGGTGGCGCAGGCCGCGCGCCTCGCAGGCCTGGCGCAGGCACTCGACCACATCCAGGTCGGCGATGGCGGGGAAGGCCAGCGGCATGTAGTGGTTAGCGGTGCCCTCATCGCGCACCGCCCCGCTGACCACCACCAGGTCTTCGCTCTGCATGAAGGGCTGCATCAGGCCGGAGGTGCCCACGCGGATGAACGTGTCCGCGCCGATGGCGGCCAGCTCCTCGACGGCGATGGCCGTGGAGGGGCCGCCGATGCCGGTGGAGGTGACCGAGACTTTAGTGTCGCCCAAATAGCCGGTATAGGTGGTGTACTCGCGGTGCTGGGCAATGCGCTCGGCCCGGTCGAGGAACGAAGCGATCAGCGGCACGCGGCCGGGGTCGCCGGGCAGCAGCACGTAGCGGCCCACATCGCCGGGGCCGCATTCAATGTGATATTGGCGTTCAACAGGGGTGACAGTGGTATCAGGCATTAGGGCGCTCCCACGCAATTGTCGTTTATTGAGCCTTCAGCCAAGACCGTGACGGTCCTTAGCCCAGTGGGCACAGGTCTGTCGCAGCCGTTGTCAAAGAGCCGACCCCCAAAAGAAGGGAAACGCAGTACGAGGGCCGGCCCCGCCGGCCCGAAGTACTGCGTTTGTCGTTAAGGGTCAGATACAGTGTCTCAAGGATTCACCGTGCGATGAGCCGGCCGCCAGACGTTGGCAGGCGCATGGTCGCTTGTGCCTAATCTGCCGCGCTGAAGCCATCACACCGGCTGCTCGCGCACGCCGCGAAAGCCGCAGCCCACCAGCCCATCCATGCCCGAGTCTTCGGGGCGGGTGAAGCAGCGGTAGGCGCAGCGGGCGTGGTTCTGGGTGAAGAAGGACGAGCCGCCGCGCAGCGCCTTGAACTTGCCGCCGAAAGCGCCGCACTCATAGGTGCCGCCGGGGTAGGCCTCGTACCAGTCAGAGCACCATTCTTCCACGTGGCCGGCCATCTCGCGCACGCCGTAGGGGCTGGCCCCGCCGGGGTGGGCGTCTACCGGCACGGTCATCAGAAAGTCGCCCCGGTCCCACACCAGTGCGTTGGCCTCGCTGAAGGTGTTGCCCCACGGCCAGCGGCGGCCGTCGGTGCCGCGCGCGGCCTTTTCCCACTCGGCCTCGGTGGGCAGGCGCTTGCCGGCCCATTCCAGGTAGGCCACCGCCTCGTACCAGGAAACGCGGTGCACCGGGTGATTTTCCAGCCCGGCCGGGATGTCAAAGCTGCCCCAGTGGCGCGGCGGCAGCGCCCGGCTAAACAGCATGTACTGCTTGTAGTCGGCGTTGGTCACCGGGAACTCGTCAATGTAATAGGTGGGCAGGTACACCTGGCGCGGCGGCTGCTCCGGGCCGAACTCGTCGCTGCCCATCAGGAACTCGCCGGCCGGGATCGGCAGCATGGTCTTGCCGTCTTGGGCGATAAAGCTGCGCAGCGCGGCGGCGGGGTCAGTAGCCAATGTCTTCATTCCACACCTCGGGATAAAGTTGGATAAATTTCTGCATCAACTGGTAGCACTCCGGCAGATCGAGCACCACTACCGCCACGCCCCGCGCGCGCAGCAGCCAGTCCTCGCACAGCGTGGTGTCGGCCACGGTGCGGTTCTCGCCGATGACAATGCGCGGGATCTTGTACAGCAGCGACGTGCCGCTGCACATGGAGCAGGGCGAGAGCGTGCTGTAGAGCGTGGCGCGGGCATAGGTGCTGGCGCGCTGCCGCCCGGCGTTCTGAAAGGCATCCATCTCGCCGTGCAGAATGGGGTTGCCCTGCTGCACCCGGCGGTTGTGGCCCCGGCCGATGATCTGGCCGTCGACCACGATGACCGAGCCGATAGGAATGCCGCCCTCGTCAAAGCCCTGTTGGGCCTCGGCCAGGGCCGCCTGCATGAAGTGCAAATCCAGCGCGTGTTGATCAACCATGACGCAGCCCCTCCACAACCAGGGGCGCGGGATGCCCGCGCTCCCACAGAATCCAACCAATCACCACAACCACGCCCAGCGCGGCGACGATGAGGCTGGCGCCGAGCGCGGCCTGATACGAATACGCGTTGACCAGCGCCCCGCCCACCAGCGGCCCCAGCGCCACCAGCGGCCCGAGGATGGTGTTGGCCAGCCCCACAAAGCGCGTGGTCTCGGCCGCCGGGCTGAGGCTGTAGGTGGTCTGCGGGTGGGCCGTGGCCTCGGCGCTGAGCGACACACCGATGAGGGCAAAGACCACCAGGAACCACCCCGGCGATGGCGCGACCAACGCCAGCAGGGTGTGCAGCGCCTGCACCACCGCCACCACCAGCCACAGCCGGTGCGAGTGCCAGCGGTCGCTCAGGTGGCCCCACACCGGAGCCGAGACACTCTGCGCCGCCAGCATGACGCCGGTGTAGACGGCCACCATGCCGGGGTTGAGCGCGAAGCGCTGCAACGCGTACAGCGCCAGGAACGGCAGGCTCATCTTGCCGAACACCAGCACGGCGCGCATGAGGCCGAAGCGCACAAAGGCCGGGTGGGCGCGCAGCAGCGGCCAGGTGTCCCGCAGAAAAGCGCGCAGCGACTGCTTGGGCCGCTGCCCCGGAAACGGCACCTCGCGCAAGTTGTGAAAGGCAATCAGCGCCGGCAGCGACGAGAGCAGCGCGAAGGCCAGCACGTGCACAAAGCTGGCCGGGAAGGGCGCGCCCGTCAGCAAGCGCTGCACCACCACCGCCCCCAGCACGCCCACGCCGCCGTACAGCAGCGCCTGCATCCCCAAGAACCGCCCGCGCCCGCTGGGGATGGCCTTGGCGTAAAAGTCGGAATAGGGCGGAATGAGCAGCCCGGTGACGGCCCAATACAGCAGGTAGGCCGCCAAGAACGCCCCCAACATCAGCCCGGCCGGCAGCCGCCCGATGCCCAGCGCGATGACCAGCATGGCTACGAAGATCAGGCGCTCGAGCCAGGCCAGCCTGATGATGAACGGCTTGCGCTCGGTCTGGCTGTGCACCAGGTAGGCCCCGAACAACTGCGGCAGGTAGAGGCCCAGCCAGGCAATGGCCGGCGACAGCCCGATCACCAGGGCGTTGCTGGTCATCTGGCTGACGAAGTACGGCAGCACGGTCGTCTCGGTCAGCGCCGCCTTGGTCAGGGCGAAGGTGCCGCTGTCGAGGATGTTAATCGCCCAATTCCAACGCTGGTGCTTGACCAGCGCCGCCACGTACTCGGGGTATTGGCCGGCCAGCGCCGCCATGTCCGGCGCGAGCTCAGGCTCCAGTGGCGCGGTCACTCGGCACCGCCTGCGGCGCTAGCTGACCCAGCACCTGATCGGTGGGGCGGGTGTGCGGGTGGGTGCGGTCGTGTTCGATCAGGTTGCGCACGCCCTGCACGGCGGTCTCAATGATGTTGCTCAGGTCGTTGAGCGTGCCGCCGGCCAGCATGATGCCGCCGGCCCGCTTCCCGAGCAGCCGTGCCACCACAAACAGGGTCGAGGCTTCCATCTCCGAGCACAGCACGCCGGCCTGAATCCAGGCGTTCCAGCGGTCGAGCAGCTCCCGGCCGACGGGCATGCGCTCGGGCGCGTGCTGGCCAAAGAACGAGTCTTTGGAATGGGTGACGCCCACATGGTGGCGCGCGCCGCGCTGGCGGGCGGCCTGGCGCAGCGCCAGGATGACGGTGTGGTCGGCCACGGCCGGGTAGGCCAGCGGCAGGTACTGCTGCGAGGTGAACTCGTCGCGCACCGCGCCCCAGGTGATGAGCAGATCACCCGGCTCAATGAAGGGCTGCATCCGCCCGGAGGTGCCGACCCGGATGAAGGTGTCCGCGCCGATGGCCGCCAGCTCCTCGACCGCGATGGCGGTGGAGGGGCAGCCGATGCCAGTGGAGGCGACCGAGACCGGCACGCCCAGCAGCGAACCGGTGTAAACGTTGAACTCGCGGTGGTAGGCCACCGGCTGGGCGTCGTCCAGCGCGGCGGCGATGAGCGGCACGCGGCCGGGGTCGCCCGGCAGCAGCACGTAGCGGCCGACATCGCCGGGGCGGCAATGAATGTGGTGCTGCGCTTCTCCGCGCAGGCTGGAGGCAACCGGCATGCTCATGCGAAGGGTCCTTGTGAGTGGTTAGTCTTGGGAGGCGCGCCGCCAGACCAGCAGCGTGAAGCTAATGAAGATCACGGCGGCGGTCAGCACCATCGCCACCGCCAGCCAGCTGGGCATGAAGGCCACCTCGCTCCAATCGAGCGGCCGGCGGTACATCACGACCAGGGTGGTGACCACTACCGCCAGCGCCAGGCCCACCAGCGCAAACACGTAGTCTTTGGGGCTGGCCTGAATGTTGCGCAGGCTGGTCTTCACGCCCTTCGACCCGAAGGCGCGCGACTCCAGGCTGAGGGCTAACTGCTGCACGCGCTCGATGGTGCCGGCGAACACCGGCACCATGCTGGGGATGACCGAGGCAAAGCCGCGCGGGCGCATGCCTCGTGAGCGCTGGGCGCTCATGACGATCTGAAACTCGCGCTGCACAATCGGCACCATTTGCAGGCTGGTGGAGACCATGAAGTTGAGCTCGTGCGGCACGCCCAGCTTTTGCAGCGCCGCGAACAGGTCGCCGGGGTGGGTGGTCAGCACCAACAGCACGGCAAAGCTGCTGCCGGCCCAGGCGCGCGTCAGCAGTGACAGCCCACTGTAGATGCCCTCCTGGTAGACCGTGAACGGCCCGAGCGTGGCGATGGGCGTCCACGGCTGCGGGAAGGCCGGGGCCAGCGCCTGAAAGACGATCAGCGAGAGGCTCACCGGCAGCAGCAGGCGCATGACCTGGCCGTAGTTGGGCAGCACCTTGGCCAGGGTGATGAAGCTCAGCCCGACCAGAAAGATGCTGAACAGCACCAGCGGGTTGCGGGTGGCAAAGGCCATGACCACCGCGCCCACCGCCCACACCGCCTTGGCTAGCGGGTGCAAGCGGTGAAAGAACGAGTCACGCGGGACAAAGATCACGGGGATGGGCAGGTTCTGGGCCATTTAATGTCCCTCGGCGCGTTCAGTGGTGAAGGTCTGCACCGCCTCGGCCACGGTCAGGGCCAGGCGCTGCGGGTCGCCCGGCCAGCGCCGGCGCGCGAATTGCGTAATCTGCGGCGGGTAGAGCTTGGTGCGCTGCATCACATCGTCGTTGGCGAAAATCTCGCGCGGCGCGCCCACGGCCAGCACCTCGGCCGACCACAGCGCCACCACCCGGTCGGCCACTTCGGCAATCAGCGCCATGTCGTGCGAGACGATGACGACGGTCTTGCCTTGCTCGCGCAGCCGCCCGATGAGCTTGCGCACCAGGTTCGCGCCTTCGTGGTCTTGGCCGGTGGTGGGCTCGTCGAGCACGAACACCGCCGGCCCCATGGCGTAGACCGAGGCCATGCCCACCAGCTTGCGCAGCGGAAAGGCCAGCCGGTAGGGGTGACGTTCGAGCAGCGGGGTCAACTCAAAAAACTCAGTGGCCTCGGCCACGCGCGCCTTAATCTCTTCCGGCGGCAGGCCCAGGTTGGTCGGCCCAAACTCCAACTCGGCTTTGACCGAGGTGGCAAACAGCTGGTGGTTGGGGTTCTGAAACACATAGCCCACATGCCGGGCCAGCAGGTGCACCGGCTGCTTGGCGCTGTCGGCGCCCAGGACCAG
The DNA here is from genome assembly GCA_043754665.1 of Anaerolineales bacterium. Lineage (GTDB taxonomy): Bacteria > Chloroflexota > Anaerolineae > Anaerolineales > UBA6663 > JADZEK01. The sequence goes on from JAYUUW010000579.1 coordinate 10,556, forward strand.
CAGCCGACCGCTGGTGGGGCGCAGCAGTCCGTTGAAGTGCTTGACCAGCGTGGTCTTGCCCGAGCCGTTCTGCCCGACCACGCCCAGCACTTCGCCGGCTTTGACACTCAGGTTGGTCTCTTTGAGCGCCAGCACCCCGCCGGGGTACAAATGCGTCATGTGCTCCACGACAATGGGATCGGCGGCGGCGGCGGCGGTGGTGGTGGTGGTCACTTGGCACCGCCTTCGGCGCTAGCCGAGGCGGGTGGGCGGGCCTCCGGGGCCGGGTACTGCGCCAGGGCCTGGTCCAGTGTCACCGGGTACTCGGCCGGGGCGGGGAAGCCGGCCTGGGTGAGCGCATAGGCCAGTTCGGTCACCTGCGGCGGGCGGGTGCGGTACTGCGCCAGCTTATCCACCTGCGCCAGCACCACGCTGGGCTTGTCGTTGAGCACGATCTTCCCGTCGGCCATCACCACCAGCCGGTCGGCGTAGGCGGCCAGCACTTCCACCTCGTGCTCCACAATCACAATCGTCATGCCGCGCTCGCGGTTGAGACGGGCGGCCACGGCAAAGACTTCCTCTTTGCCGATCGGGTCCAGGTTGGAGGTCGGCTCGTCGAGCACCAAAATTTGGGGGTACATAGCCAGCGCGGCGGCAATGGCCAGCCGCTGCTGCTGCCCGCCCGACATCGCCAGCGGCGAGCGGTCGTCGTAGCCCACCAGGCCGACAATTTCTAAGACTTCTTGAATGCGGCGCAGCATCTCGTCGCGCGGGATGCCGGTGTTTTCCAAGCCCAGCGCGATCTCTTCGCGCACCGTCACTTGCGAGAGCTGAAACTCAGGGTTGTCGAACACCATGCCCACGGTGCGGGCTAGTTCGCGCACGGGGGTGGTGGCGGTGTCGTGCCCGGCCACCACCACGCGGCCGGTGTGCCCGCCGGCCATCATGTTGGGGATGATGCCGTTCATCGTCAGGCACAGCGAGGTCTTGCCGGCGGCGCACGCGCCCATCACGGCCACGTACTCGCCGGCCGCAATTTCCAGGTTAATCTCGTTCAGCGCCGGGGTTTCGGTCAGCGCGTACTGATAGCTGAAGTTCTCAATGGCAATCAGAGTGTCGGCCATGCGGGCCTTTGGGTTCAGGGAATAGGGGATAAGGGGGCCGGAGCGCCGGCGGGGGACCCGACACTCCGGCCGTTCGCCGCTGCGCGCCTAGCTTTCCTGCGCGCCGCGCACCACCACGATGAGAATGCCGCCGATCAGGGCGATGATGCCGATGCCATAGACCGACCCGGCCAGGATGCCGAAGTCGCTGCTCTGGATGAAGTCCAGCGCGGCGATGGCGCCGGCTGCCCAGGGCATGGCCAGCAGCAGGATGCCCAGGCCGACGATGCCGGCCCCGAGCGCCTGGCCGGTGGAGAGCGTGGCGCTGTTCGCATCGGTCTTGACGCTGCGGGCGTAGAACACAGCGCCCACGGCGATGATGGCGGCGATGATGACGATGATCAGTTTGGTGTCCATAGGAAGCCTCCAGAAAAGTTGCGGCTGAGTGGGGCTAAGCGCCGGCGGCGGCCTGCATGCGCACCACGATCAGCGCCAGGGCGACCGCCAGGACGATCCCGCCGGCGATCCATGCCACCAACTGCATGCGCGGGGCCTTCACGATTTCAAGATGGTTGGTCAACATGGGCGGCAGCGCTTCGAGGATCGCCAGGGCGACGAACGAGGCGATAATCTTGTCAGCCAGCGAGACGATGATGTTGCTGCTGAACACCGAGGTGATCAAGTTGGCGCCCATGCCGACGAAGGCGGCCGTCATCATGTCGGAGAAGTGGCCGGTGGCGCCGCCAAACAAGAAGACGTAAATCGGCACGGCCATGAGGGTGCAGGCCAGGGCGACCACGCAGGCCAGGATGAAGTAGCGCGGCAGGCTCTTGGCCATGCCCCAGCGCACGCCATAGCCCCACACCAGCGCGCCGATGACGTTGACCACGGCGAAGGGCAGGCTGATGGGGCTGTCGATGAAGCCGTTGACGGTGTTGGTCAGCGCGCCGGCCAGCGCGCCCCACCAGGGGCCGATGGTGATGGCGACGACGGCGGTGCCGATCATGTCGAGGAACGTGGGCAGCTTGAGCGCCGTGTTAATGTAACTCCCCACGATGTTCAGCGCCACGGCGGCCGGGATCAGCGCAATGACATAGTTCGTGGGAATTCGATACGAACGCAAAGATTGTGCGGATGAAGCCATAGCATCCTCCAAAGACAGGTGGGCGGCGGCAAAGGGTGGCGGCAGCGGCAAACCAAAGGGTTACTCGAGCACAGGCACCTCCTTGACGGCGGCAGCCGCCGTCCCCCGCCGGCCGGCGGCTAACCGGTTCCCGGCTCCCCCGAGCGGGGGCCGGGCCGACGCTCAATCCAACGGCACCAGCTTGCGCAGGGCGTGGAAGCGAATAAGCGGATCGCGAAAGAAAATACTGGCTAACACTAAGGGCTGATTGCGCGGGCTGTACATCACTTCGACAAATTGGAGCAGGGGGCTGCCGGCCGGCACGTCGAGCAGGGGCGCGACCACGGCCGAGGCCAGGGTCGGCACCAATTCGGACAAGATGTAATCGACGGAGGTCTGGCAGCGCTGCTCGATAAAGCGGAAGATGGGCCGCTCGAGTTCGGCGAACTCGTAGGCGTCTTGGATAAGGTGGGTCGGCAGCAGCTCGTGGCCGTAGATGGCCGGCTGGCCGTCGGCCAGAAAGACTTTGCGCACCACCAGCACCGGCGCGCCGGTTTCGATGCTCAGGCGGCGGGCGGCGTCGGCGTCGGCCACGCCCAGGCTCACTTCCAGCGGGCGAATTTCGGCTTTGAAGCCGGAGCTTTCGATCAGTTGGCCAAATTCGTAAGCGAAGTCAACACGCGCCGGGATGCCGAGCACACGCGGGTTGGCGTAGGTGCCGGAGCCTTGCTGCCGGGTGATGACGCCCTCCTGCTGCAAGATGGCCAGGGCCTGGCGCACAGTGCCCCGGCTGACGCCCAGTTCCACGGCGATTTCGTGCTCACCGGGCAGCCGCCCGCCATTCGCATACTCCTGCCGCAACCGGCGGCGGAGGATGTTGGCGGCCCGCACCGACATGGGCACATTCGGCCGAATGCGGGTGGACCCCGCCGCGTCATCACTGTGCTGCGCTTTGTTGACCACAGACTGACCCTTGGGCTGTGACGAACCTTCCACAGGGCCCCCCTGACTGCACTTGCGCAATTATTCACTTGGCAGTTGTTATACAACTTGATGAGCGTTATTCTAAGCATTTATTAATCTAGAGTCAAGTGGGAGACTGGTTTTTTGGTGGACGAGTTTTCCAAATCGCGATATCAGCGGCGAGGCGGGCGGGTGTATGCCATTCCGCGCGATGACCTTTGCCCATAACCGATAAAAACAGGCATTCGTAGGGGCGTTCGCGAGAACGCCCGGCGCGCGTTATCAACAAGGTGCCAGCGACAAACTTGCAACTCGTTCTCGGGCGCAGGCGGGCCGAACGGCATAGGGCCGAATCAGTTGGTTAGTCGCAGCCGTTGTCATAGAGCCGACCCCAAGAGAAGGGAAAAACGCGGCACGAGGGCCGGCCCCGCTGGCCCGAAGTGCTGCGTTTTTTTCGTAATGGGTCAGATTCTAGTTTCCGCTAAAAAGTAGAAGCATCGGGGCCCATTTGGTAAAGTTCGTTTGCGGACAAACAAAACCAAATGGGAGCCCCCGATGCCAGCGT
>JAYUUW010000580.1:0-2294 GCA_043754665.1 Anaerolineales bacterium
GATTTGAAAGATCAGGCTGTGCGCGTGCGGCGCGAGGAAATTCGGCGGGACCGAGGTGGTGGCGGTGTAGTACCACGGAAACAAATCCGGCCCCGCGCCGGTCAGCGGCTGCCTCAGCCAGAGCCGCCACGCCGCGCCCCAAAACTCCTGCCGCGATTGAAACAAGCTGCCATGCGTGATGTGCTGCGACTGTTGGATGAGCAGCGCCGCCGCGCCCACGACCACGGCGACACTCACGACCAGGACGCCGGCCTGTCCCCTGCGCCCCAGCCGTTGCCAGCGCGCCCGCCACACCGGCCAGTGCCGCCGCAGGTCGCCGCGCAGCGCCCACAGGGCCGCCAGCGTTCCCAGCGCGGCGGCGCAGGCCAGCCACCCCGCGCGCGAGGAGGTCAAGTACTCGGTGAGCAGCATCGCAACGGCCAGCGCGCCGAACGCCACCTGCGCCACGCGCCGGCGGCTGACCAGCAGTTGCCCCAGCACCACCGGCAGCAGCAGGTTGAGCACGCCGGCGGTCAGGTTGGCATGGCCCAGCAGGCCCACATAGCGAAACGTCACCGGCGGCCACTGCCCGGCGGCCAGCCAGCCGCCATACCACTGCGCCGCCGCGACCAGGCCATGCCCCGCCAGCACCGCCGCCACCAGCAACAGCGCCTGCCCCACATAGCGCCGCGCCCAGCCGCCCGCCAGCACGTCGTGCAGCAGCCAAAAGGTGACCATCCCCACCAGGAGGCTGGCCGCCCATTCCAAACTCAAGCGCGGCCGCAGCGAGGTGGCGACCGCCAGCCATTGGCTCAGCGCAAACGCGATCAGCGGCCACTCCAGCCCGGTCGCGGCCAGTGGCCGCCGCTGACGCCAGCGCGCGAACAGCCACAGCGCAGCCAGCGCGGTGGCGGCCACCAGGTTCACCAGCTTCACGCGGTAGCGCAGCGTGGCGTCGAACGTGCCGCCGGCCAGCAGCATATACAGCGCGATCAGCAGCGTCAGCGCCAGTTGCAGCAGGCGCGTGCCTTCCGGCGACAACAGGCGGCGGGGTGGGGCGGCGCTCTTCATCATGACTTGCGCCGTTCTCGCCAACGCTGGGTCAATGGCCGCGCCAGCGCCGCCAGCCCGAGGCCGCTCCACACGCACACCAGCGGCACCAGCGGCACGTAATAGCGCTGCCAGGCAATGGGGATCACCCACACCGCCGCCAGCACCCCCGCCGAGGCCGCCGCCAGCACCACCAGCGCGCGGCGTTCCTCCGGCGATTGGTTGCCCCCTTTGGCCCGCGCAAGGCGCGCCGCGCTCAGCCCCACCCCCGCCAGGGTGAGCGCCAGCAGCAGCCCGCCCGCCGGCAGGTTCGCGCTCCACGGCGCGGCGTGGAACATCGTCTGCCAGGGCCGCGCCTGGTAGGCCGCCTCAGCCGGGGCGGTGGCGGCGGCGTAGTTGGGCACTTCCCAAAACGTCAGCGGCGCCAGGTACAGGTGATACACCAGCGCCGTCACGGTTTGCGCCGGGCCATCGACCACTGGGCCGCCGGCGGCGCGCAGGGCGGCGGTTTGTTCGGCCAGCAGTTGCGTGCGCGTGGTCAGCATGGCCGCCAGCCCCGCCGCCGGAGCCGCCCACAGCGCCGGGTTCAGCAGCCAACTGACCGCGACAAAACTCGCCAGCAGCAAGGCCGTTGCTTTCGCGAACGCGCGCCACTGGCCTCGCAAGTGGACGCCCACGGCCAGCACCGCCGCCGGCAGCAGCGCGGCCCCGGTGAGCTTGGCGGCGGCAGCCAGCGCCACGGCCGCGCCCACTGCCAGCGCCCGCCGCCCGAACCGCACCAGCACCCACACCGCCAGCAGCACCGCGAAGACCGTCGGCCCTTCGCTCATGGCGCGCCGGCCGTGCAGCCACAGCGCGCCGTTCGCGGCGTACAAGGCGGCGGCGCTCACCCCAGCCACGCGCCCGCCCGCTTGCCGGCCGAGGGCGAAGACCAGCAGCGCCCCGCCCACCGTGGCCAGGGTGGCGGGCAGGCGCGCCGCCCACAGCAGCGCGTCGCTCGGCAGCGCCCCGGCCGCCGCGTTCGTTGCCCAGTCGGCGGACCAGTCCCAATCGACGGCGAGGTTCAGCGTGTGTTGCCCGCTCAGCGTGCGGCTCAGGCCGATGAGGTAGCGTGAGAGCGGCGCTTCCAACAGCCGGTAGCGGCGCAGTTCGGGCGGCGCGTCGGCAGCCTGCCAGGTCACGCCGGCCGGCTGCCATTGCCACATCAGCCGGTCAAAGTCTTGGCTCAGATAGATATGCGTGCTCTCGTCCGGGTGAAACGGCAC
>JAYUUW010000581.1:0-3294 GCA_043754665.1 Anaerolineales bacterium
CCGGCTCCACACCACGGTCTGGCGGCTGGCGTTGACAATCAGCACGCCGAAGATCGCCAGCAGCCCCAGCGCGCTGGCCGCCACGCCCAGCGCCAGCCGCTCGCTGGGGGCCGCCCACTGCGCCAACCCCAGCATGGCCACCGCCGACGCGGTGAAGATGGCGCTGTACGTGCGGGCATGCAGCGCGTCGAGGGGCCACGGCCAATGCGCGCCCACCGTGCCGGGGAACAGGAACAAGCCGCTGCCATACAGCAGGAACAGCATCCCCGCCGCCAGCAGCGCCACCCGCCACGGCCCCGGCGTCTCATAGGTCAGCGGCACCGGCCAGGCCCGGTAGCGCACCAGCGAGACGCCCGACGCCAGCGGCAAGCCCATGAAGATGACGAACCAGGCGTAGGTGGTCCACTGGGTGAGGTCGAAGCGCGGGAATTCCAGCAGTGTGACCAGCAGCACGGTGGCAGTGAACACAAACATCATCGGCGTGATGATGCGGGCCGGGAACCAGCGCCCGCCATACGCCGCCAGCGCAATGCCGGCCGCGCTGGCCAAATAGAACCCGCCCAGGAACAGCGCGTTGAACGGGCCGATCTCCCACGGCCACAGCGGGCGCGTGGCGTCGGGGAAGAAGAAAAGCCCCAGCCCCGCCAGCAGCAGCACCGGCGTGACGATGATCAGCGTGGCGCGCAGCAGCCCGCCCACCCGCGGATTGCGCTCCGCCGCCCCCGCCCCGCTTGCCTCGGCCTTAGCCTTCATGCGCCCTCTGTCTCTCAACCGCCCCAGAATGGCCGCACTTTAGCACCGATTGCCGCGCCTGGGTAGAAGCCCCCTCGGCCCACCGCAACCAAAAGGCGGGGCCGAAGCCCTCAGCCTCGTCCCCGCCCTGTACTCTGCCTTCTGCCGACTGCCGACTGCTTACTGCCTTCTCCGACTTCTGACCTCTGACCTCCACTCCCCTACCCTCTAATAATCTGCCACACCATCCGCGGCGTCACGCCCTGGCCGGGGTCCACGTTCCCCAGGCACACGTTGAGCAGCGTGGTGCGAAAGTCGGCGTGGCGGCGCGCGGCGCGGCCCGCCCGGTTGAGCAGCCACGGCCGAAAGTAAAAGTCGCGCACCCGGCTGATCATCACAAACGCTTCTTGAAAGCGCGCCCGCATCATGGCCGTGAAGCGCAGCTCCGTTTGCGCCGGCTGATAGTCCTGACTCAGCGCGTCGTGCAGCACCTCGGCCGCCACCTCGGCCGACTCCAGTGCGTAGTCGATGCCCTCGCCGGTCAGCGGGTTCACCATGCCGGCCGCCTCACCCACCACCAGCAGGCCGGGATAGGCCAGCCGCGTGGTCGCAAAATCAAACCGCAGCGGGTAGCCCTTGATCGGCCCGACCACCTGCGCCGGGGCCACGCGGTCGCGCATCAGTGGGTTCGCTAGAAAATCGTCGAGCACCTGGCGCGGCGAGTTGCGCGGCGCCGCCTGCCCTGGCATCACAAAGTAGCCTGCACCCACATTGGCCGCCGTGGCCGAAATCGGGAACACCCAGCCATACCCCGGCAGCGGGATCGACTCCAAATGGAACTCGATGTAATCGCTGACCTGGCCCAGCCCCTCGTAGTAGCCGCGCGCCGCCCGCCCATACTGCGGCTCGGCCGCCAGCATGTGCGCCTTGTCCAGCAGCCCCGCCGCCGCGCCGGTGGCGATGACGGTGTGGCGGGCGCGCAGCGTGGCCGGGCCGGTGGGCGTCTTGGCCCGCACCCCCACCACCTGCGCGCCCTCGCGCAGAATTTCCACTGCGTCTACCCGCGCCCGGAATACCGCCCCGGCCGCCACCGCGTGCGCTCGCAGCAGGTCATCCAACTGGTAGCGCGGCATCACCACCACATAGGGCGGCAGACCGGCCCTCTCAGGGATGGGGGCCGACACGCGCTGCCCATCGGGCGTGAACAGGTGAATGCCCTTAACGTGGCAGCCCGCCGCCGTCACCTGCTCGAGCAGGCCCATGTGGCGCAGCACGCCCAGCGCGCGCGGCGTCAGGCCGTCGCCGCAGGTCTTGTCGCGCGGGAACTCGGCCTTGTCGATCAGCAGCACCTCGCGCCCGGCCTTCGCCAGAAAATACGCCAGCGCCGAGCCAGCCGGCCCCGCCCCGACGATCAGGACTTCGGGTTGTCGTTCCATGCCATCACTCCGCTTGCCTCGTGAATTTCATCCGCGCGCCACTCTAACGTTTCCCCACCCAAACTGCAAGCCCAATCTTTGTGTCGAAGTAGGCCCTCACCCAATCGCCTGTCATCTCGCAGCCTCGCGTAGGGGCGTTTTAATAAACGCCCCAGCGCTCGCTACCAATCAAAGGCCGTTCATCGAATCGGTACGCGCTAGTGTGTGGCACACGCCGGCGGCGCAGACCAATCGGCGGCGCGGTTGGCCGGCACGCCCAGGTAGGGCGAAGGGTCGCGCGTGTTCTCAATGTGCAGCTCGTTGAGAAAATGCCCCTCGCCGTCGTCGCGCACAATGGAGAAGTGCAAATGCATGCCCACCGGCGCGGCCGGGTCGCCGCTGTAATTGCCCTGGTAGCCCAGCCGCGTGCCGGCCGCCACATACACCTCGCTGGTGCCGGGCGGAAAGTCCGCGCTGATGTAGGGCCGGCCGTTTGGGTCGGCCATGTGCGTATAGTAGGTCCAGATTTGGCGCGTGGGGTCGAGCGGGTCTTGCGGAATGCGGATGATGACGGTGCTGACCCACTCGGGCAGGCGCGTGAGGTACCCGGCGTAGGCGGCCACCACCGGCGTCGAGCCCAGCCCGGTCGGCCCGAAGATGTCGAAGCCCTGGTGGCGGTGGCCCAGCGCAAACGCGTCGTCGTAGCCGAAGCCCACCAGCCCATCGGTCGGCAGCAGAAATGGCGCGCCTGGGCATTGCGTGCCGCCCGCCAACTGCCACGCTGCGTGGGCCCCCGGGTCGTTCAAATACGCCCGCAGCCGCGGCACCCGCCCCGCCATCGCCAGCCACGGCAGCGCATACACATACCCCAGCCAGCCCGCCAAGACAACAACGGCCAGCAGCACACCGAGAATTAGCCGGCGTCGCATGTCAACCCTAGTTGGGCCGCAGCCGTCCGAATGTGCGCTGCCTCCCTCTCACCTTTTTCTCTTTCTCTAGACCTTAGCGGAAATAGACCACTGACCAAGCGAACACGGACAACCGCTCACGGACTGGCGTTTGGGAACGTCCAGCGGTGAGATTCTTCGCGCGCGACCGCAGCATGGGTAACGGGTCTGCGCGACTGCGCTCAGAATGACAGTTAATT
>JAYUUW010000582.1:0-2532 GCA_043754665.1 Anaerolineales bacterium
GCCGTGGGCGTGGGCGAGGCCGGCGCGATGACGACCTCAATCAGCCCGGGCAGGATGTTCTCGGCCCGCAGCCGGTCAGACAGCAGCAAGACCTGCGGGGTCACCTGGTAGGTGCCGGCGCTCAGGCCTTGTAGGTCGACCACCACGCGCACATCTTCCAGCGTGAGGTTATCAAGCAGCGGCAGCGGCCCGAGCAGGATGACGTCGACCGAGGCGGGCGAGAGGATGGCCCCCATCCCCGGCGTCAGCCCGCGAATATCTAGGGCGCGCTGCACGGTCAGGCTGAACTCAATCGCGGCCACGTTGACTTCCACCAGCACGCTGTCAGGGCCGTCGACGCCCTCCGGCAGCACCAGCGCCACGCGCTGCACCACATCATCGGTCGCGCCGGTGATGTCGAGCGGGGTGGTGTCGACAAAGCCCGGCACGCCTTCCACAATGGCCGGGTCCGACGATGATAGCGTAATGACCTGCGGCACGACCGAGATGCTGGTGACCTGATAGCCGGAGGCCACCAGGCCGGTGATGACGGCCTTGACGGCCACATCGCGGAAGCCCTGCCGCTGGGTGACCCCCACGATGACGGTGGCGGCGTCGGGCGTGAGGCTGACGCGGGTGACCGTGTTGCCCTGGGCATCGACCGGCCGCACCGACAGCGAGCTGTTGAACTCGGCCTTGAGGCCATCGAGCGACACCCGCACCACACAGGTGGTCACCGCTTCGACCGCCGAGGCCGGGCCGGAGAGGGTGACATGGTCGGTCGAGAGCTGCGGCGGTTCGTCCTCGTAGCCGAGCGCCAGGGTGCCCACCTGTTGAACGGTGATGGGGCAGTCGCGGCTGATCAACTCTTCCAGCGTGACGGTGATGGCGGCCGGCTCGAGCCGGACGATGCGGGTGCTGTCAGCCTCCACCTGGGCCTGCAGCGGCACTTCGTGGGTGCCGGAGCCGAGGTTGGCCAGATCGGCCACCACTTGAAACTGGCTAAGCGACAGGGACTGCCAGATCAGGCGCGGGGCGCGCAGGGTGATCTCGGTGCTGGTGGCGGCCGTGGGGTTGATTAGGATCATGTTGTCCGGCAGGTTGGCCAGCAGGATGGGGAGCGGCTGGCTGAAGGTGTTTTCCTCCAGCGGGTTCTCCTCATCCAGGGCGACCACCCACACCATCCCGGCCACGATGAGGGCCAGGACGAGGGTGCCGAGATTTTCCCACAAGCGGCGAGCCACAGACATTACTCTCCTAAATTACGCGGGCCATCGCCGCCGGGCGGTGGCCGCTTGAACGGGTTGCGCAGCCAACGCCACAGGCCATTGCCGCTGCCGCGCGGCCGATAGAAGGCTGCCAAAATGTGCCGCAGGCGGGCGGCGTCGAGGCGCTGGATCATGCGGCCGTTATGCGCCACCGAAATCGCGCCAGTTTCTTCGGAGATGACGACGGCCACGGCGTCGCTGACCTCAGTGATGCCCAGCGCGGCGCGGTGGCGCAGGCCCATCTGCCGGTCGGCGGTTTCGCCGGAAGTGAGGGGCATGACGCAGGCGGCCGCTACCAGGCGCGGGCCTTTGATGATGACCGCGCCGTCGTGCAGCGGCGTGTTGGGGTAGAAGATCTGCACCAACAGCTCGACCGTCACGGCGGCGTCGAGCGCCACGCCCGTGTCGGCGTAGTTCTTCAGACCCACCTGCCGCTCAATGACGATCAGCCCGCCGTGGCGGCGCTCGCTCAGGCGCCCGGCGGTGTCGGTCAGCGCCGCGATCACCGGCTCCATCTCGGCTTCGCGCGGGCCCAAGTTGAGGCCGGTGCCCGCGCGGCCCACGCGTTCCAGGGCGCGGCGCAGTTCGGGCGCAAAGATCACCGGGATGGAGATGAGCAGGGCCGGCAGGGCGTTGCGCAGCAGCCAGGAAAAGGCGCGCAATTCCAAGAAGGACGTGAGCAGCACCACCACGATGACGACGAAGATGATGCCGCGCAGCAGCACCACGGCTTGTGTGCCGCGCACCAGCGCCAGCAGGCTGTAGATCACCAGCGCGACCAGCAGGATGTCGAGGACGCTCAGCCAGTCGAGGCGTGTAAAGATGAAGGTGATTTCTTCAAGCAGGTCTGCCATGGGGCCTGAGGAACTGCCCGCCGCACCCACGGCCCAGGGGCTGGGCCGCAACCGGGCGGGACTTAGCGCTGAAGCTCATCCAACAACTGTTGGTATTGTTGGGTGTCATCCGGCCCCAGCGATAGGATCGTTCGGATGGTTTCGGCGGCCTGGGCGGTTTGCCCAGCCTGGAGCTGCATTTCGCCCAGGCGGTCGTACTGCGAAATGGCCTCGGCGGTGCGGCCGGTGTCTTGGTACAGCCGCGCCAGCCGCGCCACCAGGCCGCTTTCTTGCGGGTGGGTCTCGACCATCTCGGCCAGCACGTCCATGGCGTGTGCGGTGTCGCGCATGGCCAGCAGTTGGCGCAGGTAGAGGTCGGCCTCGGCCAGGCCCTGCTTGCTGTTGCCCAGCCGGAACAGCAGGTCGATGAGCGTGGCGCGGGCCGGACCGTC
>JAYUUW010000583.1:0-2632 GCA_043754665.1 Anaerolineales bacterium
GGGGCCACGCGGGAGGAGATGATCGCGGCGCTGCTGGCCGGCAAGGCCAAATACTCGTCGGTCTTCAACTATCCGTCGCTGTCGTGGGCGGATATGGGCATCATTGGCTGGCTGGTCGACGGCGCGGCGATCTTGAACCAGAGCATGCTGGCGCGGTGCAGCTACGGGCCGTATTCGCGGGCGATGGTGCGCATCTGCATGGAGGAGGGCTTCCACAAGAAGCAAGGGCAGGAGATGGTGATCCGCTATGCGCGCGGCACGCCCGGCCAAAAGGCGATGGTGCAGGATGCGCTTAACCGCTGGTGGTGGCCGGCGCTGATGATGTTCGGGCCGCACGACACCGAGTCGAGCAACAGCGCCGCGCTAATCCGCTGGAAGGTGAAGACGCGCACCAACGACGAGCTGCGGCAGGAGTTTGTGAACGAACTGGCGCCAGACCTGCAAGCGCTGGGGCTGAGCGTGCCGGACTCGGCGCTGCACTACGACGCGGTCACTGGCAACTGGATCAGCGGCGAGATTGACTGGGACGAGTTCTGGCGCGTGGTGCGCGGCGGCGGGCCGTGCAACGCCGAGCGGCTGGCGGCGCGGCAGCAGGCGCACGACGACGGCCTGTGGGTGCGCGAGGCGCTGGCGGCCTACGCGGCGCGGGTGGCGGCCGAGGTCCCCGCCTAAGATGGACACCCAATGGCCGCGCTTTGAGGTGTTTGAGCAGGCCAAGCCGGGGCAGCCGCACCGCAACGCCGGAGCGGTGCACGCGCCCGACGCTGAAATGGCGCTGCTGAACGCGCGCGACGTATTTGTGCGCCGGCCCGATTGCGCCAGCCTGTGGGTCGCGCCGGAGAGCGCGATTTATAGCCGCACGGCGGAAGAATTGGCGGGCGCGGCGGAGGACGGCGGCACGGTGGACGGCGGCACGGTGGACGGGGCGACGGAGGCGTACCAGGTGTTCCAGAAGCGATCTCAACGGCAGGCCGAGACGTTTGTCAGCCATGTAGGCAGCGTGGCCGCGCGGTCGCCGGCAGCGGCCGTGCAGCAGGCCGCCGAGCAGTGGGGCGGCGCGGAGGCGTTTGTGTGGTGGGTGGTGCCGGAGCGGGCCATCACCCGCAGCGCGCCCGGCGAGGCAGAGAGCCTATTTGCCCCGGCGCTGGACAAGCCTTACCGCCAACCCAACTTTTACCACGTGCTGACGCAGATGCGGGCGGCGCGGGCCGGCGAAGCGAACCCCGCCGAGGACGCAGAATGACGCCAGCCCCTCACCCCGCCCTCGCCCCGCAACTGCTGGCGCTGGCCGATGACGAGTTGATTTTGGGCCACCGCAACTCGGAGTGGTGCGGGCACGCGCCGATTTTGGAAGAGGACATTGCCTTCGCCAACCTGGCGCAGGATGAACTGGGCCACGCGGCGCTGTGGTACCGGCTGGTAGAGCAAGTGAGCGACATGCGCACCGACGAGGTGATCTTCCGGCGGCCGGCGAAGGACTATCGCTGCACGCAGTTGGTGACGCTGCCGAAAGGCGATTGGGCGCACGCTATGCTGCGGCAGTTTCTGTTCGACGCGGCGGAGGCGGTGCGGCTGCCGGGGCTGGCGCAGAGCCGCTACGCGCCGCTGGCCGAGACGGCGGCTAAGATTCGGACGGAAGAGATTTACCATTTGCGGCACACGCGCGCCTGGGTGCGGCGGCTGGGGCTGGGCACCGAGGAAAGCCACCGGCGCATGCAATTGGCCCTGGACACGCTGTGGCCCTACGCCCTGCAACTCTTCGTCCCGCTGACCGACGAGGCGGCGCTGACGGCGGCCGGGCTGATGCCGGAGGCGGCGACTATGCAGCGCGAGTGGGAGGCGCTGGCCGGCGAGACGCTGCGCGAGGCCGATTTAGTGATCCCGCCGGCGGCTGAACCCGTAGCGCTCGACCGGCGCGAGCACGGGTCATATTTGCCGGCCCTGCTCGATGAGATGCAGGCCGTGGCGCGGCTGGAAGGGCCGGAGGTGGGCTGGTGACGCTGGCGGCGGACGCCGTGTGGCAGGCGCTGGCGGGCGTCATGGACCCTGAGTTGCCGGTTGTGTCGGTGGTGGAGATGGGCATGATCCGCGGCGTGGAAGTGGACGGGGGCCGCGTGGTTGTGGCGCTGACGCCGACCTTTGCCGGCTGCCCGGCGCTGGCGGTGATGCAGGCCGCAATTGTGCAAACCGTGCGGGCGCTGGGGGCCGACTCGGTGGAAGTGCGATTGCAGCTAGCGCCGCCGTGGACGACAGATTGGATGACAGAGGCGGCGCGGGTCAAGTTGAAGGCCGTAGGGCTGGCCCCGCCGCCGGTGCATGGCGGGCTTATTCAGATTATTCTTGACGAGGCTGCCACCTGCCCATACTGCGGCTCGACCAACACGGAGCTGCGCAACGCCTTCGGGCCGACACTGTGCCGGGCGATGTATTACTGCAACGCCTGCCGGCAGGGGTTTGAGCAGTTCAAGGCGCTGTGATTGGGAAGTGGGAAGTGAGAAGTGGGAGGCGGCTGGTAGATAGCCGACAGCGGAAGAACAGAGCGCGGCGTCTATGGGTAATAGACGCCGCGCTTTTATGTGCGGTTGTTAGGCCGGGCGGCGCGCTTGACCAACGTTAGCTCGTTCGCGCCGGA
>JAYUUW010000584.1:0-2862 GCA_043754665.1 Anaerolineales bacterium
CTGGCACGAGGCAGACGGCCAGCTTCGGCACCGACTGGCGACCTAGGTGGCTGGCGAAAGCGTCATAAGCCTGCTTCACTATGTCGACAGCGGGCTGGACGGCCGGCGGGATGTCGCTGGGAATAGCGGCTGGGTCGGCGAGGAATTCGCCACAATTCGGGTCGGCCGCGGGCGCGGCCGAGTCCAGTGGCCGCCACGCGGCTAGCGTGTAACTGGCGTTGGCGGCCGGCGCCGCCTCACTTTCGGCGTAAGGATCAGACAGGGGTGCCAGCGCCGCCTCGATGGCACCCTGCTGCTCGGGACTCAACTGAGCCCACACCTGCTTTACCCAGGCCAACGCCAGATTGGCATCGAGCTGGCCTGGTTCGCCGGCTGGTGGCGTGATGCCGGGCAGGGGCGCGACGGCTAGCGCGAAGGCCTGCAACGCGGTATTGGCCGTCACTGTGCCGTCGGGTTGGATCTGGGACTCGACCTGGCCCCAGGCCGTGACCCCAGCGGCGACTGCTTCGGTTGGCGCGGGGTTCGTGTCGGAGATGGACACGGGCGGTGTTGGGTTGGAAGGAAGTGGTGTTACAGGCGGCGTCGACGATCGGCACGCACCAATAACGATGGCGGCGATCAGCACTACAACCAACGGCGGGTGCACGTTCCGTAGCGATTTGGTTTGCATGGCTACACCCTTGGATGGCAACAGAACCCTCGCTACAAGAACAACAACCCACTCAGCGTATCACGACCGGTAAGTATACTGTGGACGCCACCGTGAGACTAGCCGGCCCCACTGAAAACCAGGCCGGGTTGGACGGCGCGGCTTCGAGGCCAGGGTTCACCACGGTGACTGGCCGAAGGCCGGTCGAGGCGACATCCGCGGCCGTGATCTGCGCGCGCAGCTCGGTGCTGCTGATATAGGTGGTCGGCCGGGCGCTGCCGTTCCAGCGCACACTCGCCCCGTTGACAAACCCAGTACCGGTCACGGTTAGCTCGAAGCCTGGGCTAGCCACAACCGTGCTGCCGGGCGAGAGCTGCGTGATCCATGGCACGGGGCCAAGCGCGGCGCGGGCCCAGGTGTTGGGCTGGTTCCAGCCAGCCCGATAGGGCCAGTGAAAGTCGTCGGCAAACGCGCGCACCCAGTACTCGCCCAGGTCAATCCCAATCACGTGGCCCCAGCCGCCCAGCACGCTCGCCGGCAGGCGCAGCTCGGCGTTCCACACGAAATCGTTCGCGCTGGTGCGCGTCTCCAGCCCCGCCGGACCGGGGTTGGAAAAGTTGCCCAGCCCATCGCCGGCATTTGAAACGGGCGTGCCATCTTCACCGACATAGAAGTCGTAGTCGTCGGTCTGCACCAGCGTGTCGCGGCTGTTATTCACGTCTAAATGAACGCCGGCCTGCGCGATCACGTTGCCGGTGCCGCGCGCCAGGCCACTGAAGCAAATCCATAGGTCTGTGCTGGTCCGCAGTAGGTGCGCCGTGCCGTGCGAGCCATCGCCAAAGGGGGCGAGCTGCACCTGTGCGGCCCCAGCGTAAGCGTCGTCATCGCATTCGCCGTCGAGCACAGGGGCGCTGCCGAGCGGGATACTCAGTGCGCCGATCATCAGCGTGGCGGTGACGGTTTGCTCCAGGCCGAGTGCATCGCGCGCCGTGAGGGCAACGGCATAGCTTCCGGGCGCCAGGCCCGGTACGCTTAGGCTGGCTCCCGTTCCCACCACCACGCCGTTCAGTGTCCAGGTCAGCTGGCGTCGGGCAGGCCGCCGTCTTCAGGATCGGTGGCGCCGCCCTGCAGCACCACCGGCTGCCCGGCCGGCACCGCCTGGCCGAGGGCCGGGGAGAAGATGGCTGCCTGGGGCGGACGGTTGGCCACCTGGAAGGGCGCGGAGGTGGCCAGCGTGGTATGCAGCCCATCACTCGCGGCTACGCGGATGACGGCACTTGTGGTGCCGCCCGGCAACCCGGCGAGATTCAGGGTGAGACTCATGGTGCTCGAAGCGGACGTGTGGGGGTGGTTGTTGACCAGCGCGCGCCAGGTGAGGCCGCCATCTGGGCTGTACTGAATCGTGTAATACAGTCCGTCGGACACGTCGGCATCCGTCGCCTGCCAGGCCACCGTTAATGCGTCTTGCACCACCTGTCCGCCGACCGGCTGCGTGAGCGTAAGCACCGGGGCATTCGGACCGGGTTGCCAGCTGGCGAGCACGGTGGTCCCGTCCAGCAATTCCACGCGGACCGCCGTTCCCCCCGGGGCGGGGAAGGTAAGCACGAAAATCGCCGTCGCGCCGGGACCGTCTCCGGTTTCCATTGAGGTTACCGCCTGATCGGCCAGCACCCCGCTGGCGGCGTCTAGCAGCCGCACATGGTAGGAATGTCCAGACGGAGACTGGAGGCTGTTGGCGCTGGGCGCCGTCAGCGCCTGCCACTTGGCCAGGATGCCGTCGCTCAGGCTGGCAACCGGATAGACCCAGACGGGTTCCAAGCTGCCCTGATTGAGGCTAGGCGAGACAGTGCCCGCGACGAAGTAGGCCTGGGTCGCGCCGGCCAGGGTCGGCCCGATGGCGGTGACGCTCTGGGCGGCACCGGGGTGGGGCATGTCTTGCAGCAGCCCGCGCCAGGTATAGTCGCTGATCCATAGCGGCTTGCCCTCGTTATGCGCGTAAGACATCAGGTCGCCGGTCGCACTGGCCTGGATCGGTGCCAGGGTAAGTGAGTCGAAGCCGACGTGTATCACCAGGCCCGAATAGTCAAGCTCGCAAACGGGATACGGATAGTACAAGTCGAGCGAATCGGGGTCCGGGTCACCGCAGTTCACGTGCTTGCGGTCATAGTTATGGCCCACTTCGTGTGCCAGGGTGGACAGGCGCATCGCCGTCA
>JAYUUW010000585.1:0-2200 GCA_043754665.1 Anaerolineales bacterium
ACCGGCGGCGGTTTTATTTCGACTCTACTTCTGACGTTCCCCCTCGTCCTCCGCCAACCCTCAGTGCTCCCCAACCCCATTCGTGCAATTCGCGCGCAGCGATTCGTGGCCAAAGTTTTTAGACTTTTCCCCGAGTTCTCCGCCAACCCCTCGTGCTCCCCTAACTAATTCGTGTCCATCGCACTCTGCGGCGCTTCGCGCCTGCGCAGCGCCCTCCCCGAGCGCCCCGCTTGGCGCAGCCGTTGACTTCCCCACTCACCCTAGCTCAACGGCCCTCACCCCTCCCCCTTCGTGCTAATTCGTGGCCCAAGCCCTTGTGCCTTATCCCAGCGTTGCCTATTTCCAACTCCAAAACGCCATCCACCCATCCGCAATATGGCGCGGCTCCAGCCTCCCCGAGGCCGCCACCACAAAGATCCCCGGCGTCCCGTCGCTGCCGTAAGCCGACACCACCAGGTTCTTGCTATCTGGGCTCCAGATCGTCAGGCTCTGGTGATACTGCTCAAAGTACGGGATCACCTGCAAAAAGCGCTCCGACGGCGTGTATGTCGCCACATTGTGCGTACTGCCGTTCCCGGCGTTCATCACCTCCAGGCTGAACTGCGGCGCCGCCTGCCCAGCGGCGGCGTCTGGTTCGGCCTCCGGCGTGCCCTCCGCCACCGGCGGCTCGGTAAAGAACGCCAGACTCTTGCTGTCCGGCGACCAAAAGAACGCATACACCGGCGTGTCAGCCGAAAGCTCCACTAGCTTGGCCCGCCCGTCCGGGTCGGCCACCACCAACTGCCCCGGCGTGCCCGGCTGCGGGCTGGGGGCCAGCAGGTAGGCAATCCGCTCGCCGTTGGGGCTCCACGCGAAAGCGATATTGCCCTCGTACTTCGTGATCACCTGCGCGTTGCCGCCCAGCGCATCGGTCAGCAGCAGCTCGGCCTCGCCGGCGGCGTTCTCGGCCGCCAGCAGCACCTGCTGCCCATTGGGCGAAAAGGCCGGGTTCTTAAACTCGCTCGGCTTAATATCCAGCACCTGCTCGGTCACGCCCCCCTCCAGTTGCAGCAGCGCCACCCGCGCGTTAGCGTTGGGGCTGGCCCCGCCCGCGTGCACCAGCAGGCTGTGCCCGCTCGGCGCCCACGACCAGTAATAGGGGCTGCCCACATCCAGGATCTCGCTCTCGCCTCCCTGCGGCGGCACCACCGCAAACGCCAGGTTGTTGCTCGGCGTCTGCGAAATGTAGGCCACGCGCTGGCCGTCGGGCGCCCACGACCAGAAGACCAAGAAGTCGTCGGTGATCAGCGCCTCGATCAGGTCGCTGCCGTCACTGTGCGCGGTGAAGATGCTGCTGTGGTCAGGCGGGTTCGTGCCGGCCCCGGCATAGGCCGCGAACGCCAGGCTCTGGCTGTCCGGCGACCAGGTGGGCAGGCCGTAGAACATGTAGCCGCTGTCGTCGGAGTGCGCGTCGGTCGTCAGCGGCGTCACCTGCCCGCCGCCCTGATCGACCGTGTAGATGTTGCCATCCACCCCCAGATAAGCGATCAACCCCGCCTTGCGCTCCAGCAGCGCCGACAGTTCGCTCTGCGGCACCTTGATCCCCTCCGGCAGACACGCGCTGACCGCCAGCGCCAACGGCAACGCCAGCAGCGCCAAGCGCCGGGCCAAACGCGGGGTAGGGGGCATCGCAGCGACCTTTCTCAATTGGAACGCTACCATCAGTGTGGCGAAATTCTAGCACACGTTGCGCGCCAGACCGCCTCACAACCTGAGAACTTGATGAGCCTGCTCGCCGCGCCTGCTCGCCGCGCCCCCGCCGCCTTAAACAGCGCGGGGCCGGTCAGCCCCTGCCAACCGGCCCCGCGCCAACTCACAATCAGCAATCACCAATCAGAAATCAGCAATCACGCCAGCTCTCCCAAATACGCGGGCCGGCAGCACAACACCAACTGCTTGGCGGCGGCCACCTCGTCCAGCCGGGCCACGGGCGCATGGTGCGGCGCGTCGTGCAGCAGCTCGGGCTGGGTGTGCGCCTCCGCCGCGATAGCAATCAGCGCCTCGGCGAAGGCGTCGAGCGTTTCCTTGTTCTCGGTCTCGGTCGGCTCGATCATCAGCGCCTCGTGCACGGGGCCAGCGGGCTGCGGGGCAACAGTGAGAACGCGGTGCTCAACGCCAACTACCTGCTGGCGAAGGTGCGCGGCCACTACCATGTGCCCTA
>JAYUUW010000586.1:0-5844 GCA_043754665.1 Anaerolineales bacterium
ACCCACGGCCGCGTGATCGAGCAAATCGGCTACCACGTCCGCGACTATTTTGTGAAGCAGTGGGATCAGTTCAAGCACTACCCCTGGGGCGTCATCGGCCATTCCACCTACGTGCGCGGCGGCGGCACCTACGAGAACGGCCTCGAGCGCCCGCGCGTCACCGTCACCCTCGCCACCGGCCTGACCGAGGCCGTCTGCCGCGCCATCAACCTCGGCTACCGCGACCCGGCCACCATCGACCCCGCCGCCTTTGCCCACCGCGAGGCCGAAGGCATCCTCCTTGTCCCGCACGCCGGCGAAACGCTGCACCGCGTGCGCAAGTCCTAAGACCCAAGGGAATCTATCCATGAGCCGTGCTAGAACGATTTTCGTAGGGGCGTTCGCTACGAACAAGCCGCCATTCACGCATCAGAAACTCGCTCTAAAGGTTTAGGAACATATCCATGAGCCACTTTCTTGCTCGCGAAAAATTGCGTTACTTGGAATTTAAGCCTACCTCGCCTTACTTTTCCCCTGCTGCCTTGGCGGATGGCGATTACAAGGGCAAACCCCGTCCCTTCTGCCTGCCCGATGACCTGGCCGAAGAAAACCTGGTTCCCGAAATTCGCCAAACGGCACTGGCCCACTTTGCCAAGCACCGTATCAAGTGGCACGACGGGCAGAATGGCAAACCCAGCAACCACCTGTGCGATTCGCAAGTGTGCTGCGTCAACTTCCTGTATCCCTTCGCGCACCGGCCTGACGAGCTGGCGCGCGTCTTGCGCCCGTACTTCCCCAAACTTCAACAAATGCATGTTGTCGAGGATGGGCACTTTGTGAGCTTTGAATGGATTGGCGCTGACAACTATCTCAAAGAGAAGATTTCGCGCAACGGCCAGCGCACGCGGGGCGCAAATTTCACCAGCGCCGACGCCATCGTAAAATTCAAGCGCACCGATGGCAAAACTCAGGTGGTCTTGATCGAATGGAAATACACCGAGTCGTACTCTGGCGGCTCCCTGTTGGTGTCCAAGAGCGGTACGTCGCGGCTGGGGATTTACCAACATCTCTTCGACCAGCCCAATGGCCCGCTCGCGCTAGATCAGTTGGGGGCCTACGACGAATTTTTCGTCGAGCCGTTCTATCAGTTCATGCGCCAGCAATACCTAGCCCATGAAATGCAGAGGGCTCATGAATTGGAAGCCGATGTGGTGAGCGTGCTCCACATTGCGCCTGCGCACAACGAAGACTTCCGCCGCATCACCTCGCTCCCCCTGGCGCGGCATGGTGATTCCGCCACTGGCGTTTGGACCAAACTGGTGCAGCCGGAAGGCAACTTCATCAGCGTCAGCACCGAAGCGCTGTTCGGCGGCTTGTCAGAAGCGCAATTGCCAACCATGCGCGCCTGGCTAGACTATATCGGTGCTCGCTATGCCTGGGTCCGTGACGTTTCGCGGTCGTAACCCTATTTGTACTGGGCGGTAAGCTTGCGTTAGATGAAATCGGCGTTCTTGACTGTAGCGCGTGTTTTGACCTACTCCCAGTCCGCGCAGGCGGGCTTCGCTTTATGTAGCCGCGAATTCATTTCGCCGGGGTCACAGTCAGCCACCTGCTTGAGATGCACCCATACCCGGCCACCGTTTGATATTGCGCCTATCCCTCAGTACAATCCGCACCACGCATAACCCACCCACAAGGCCTACTGATGACCTCCTACACCCTCACCGCCGACCAAATCGCCTTCTACCACCAGAACGGCTACCTGCTCGGCCTGCCCGCCATCTACGCCCCGGCCGAAATGCAGGCCATCAACGCCGACCTGCCCCACCTCCTCGCCCTCCTGCGGCCTGGCGAAGGCCCCAAAGACATCCGCGAATGGCACGAGACCAGCACCTACCTCTACGACTTGTGCATGAACCCCAAGGTGCATGACCTCGTCCAAAGCATCCTCGGCCCCAACTTCTTCCTGTGGGCCAGCAACTTCTTCATCAAAGAGCCCTTCACCCACGCCACCGTCGGCTGGCACCAAGACGCCTACTACTGGCCCATGGCCCCGCACAACACCGTCACCGTCTGGCTGGCCTTTGACGATGTCGATGCCGAAAACGGCGCCATGCAGATCGTCCCCGGCTCGCACCGCGCCGGCATCCTCCAGCACAGCCGCAGCACCCAAACCGACTCCGTCCTCACGCTGGAACTCGAAAGCGGCACCTTCAACGAAGCCGACGCCGTGCAGTTCCACCTCAAGGCCGGTGAGGTCTCCCTGCACGATGACCGCGCCGTGCACGGCTCGCCCGGCAACCCCTCGCCCCGCCGCCGCGCCGGCCTCACCATGCGCTACTCCGGCACCCACGTCAAAAACGACCTCTCCATCAACCCGCACTTCAAGACCTACCTGTGCCGCGGCGTCGACGCGTATCACCACAACCCGGTCGGCCCCGTGCCCACCCAGCGCTTCGCCCGCCCCGCCTTCAAGGCCATCAGCGTCGAAGAAGCCGGCGCCGACGCGGCCCCCAAGAAGACCATGTAAGCGCCTCACCGCGCTGCCCGCCCATCCCTTTCAGCCAGCGGAGTAAACATGAAAATCGCCGCCGTCCGTTTGTACGTCTTAGAAGCGCCCGAACTGCCCCTTCACAACCATCTCAAGTTGGCCCCCGTGCCCAACCTGCTGCGCCTGCAATATAAGCAGACCCTCGTGCCGAGCGGCCAGCCCCTCCGCCAAAACTTCATCGAGGTCGAAACCGACGACGGCCGCCTCACCCGCTGCACCACCGCCATGCTGCCGCACCAAATCGGCATCCTGCGCACGCAAGTCGTCGGGGAAGATGTTCACCACCGCGAGCGCTTGTATCAAATGCTGCACAAAGGTACGCGCTGGGTCTACCAGCCGCCCGGCTGGTTCGGCGACTTTGACAACTGCCTGTGGGACCTCCTCGGCCAGGAGTCCGGTCTGCCCGTTTACGCCCTCGTCGGCCGTTTGCGCGACCGCTTCCCGGTCTACCTCACCTACCACGACGCCACCCTGCCCGAATATCTGCGCCAGATTGAGGTCGGCCGCCAGTGCGGCATCCAGGCCTACAAGTTCCACTCCTACAAGGGCGGCGCCGCCGATAAGCCCATCTTCAAGGCCGTGCGCCAGGAGGTTGGCCCCGACTACGCCCTCATCAACGACCCGGTCTGTTCCTACAACCTGCGCGAGGCCATCGAGGTGGGCCACCTTATGGAAGAGCTTAACTTCGTCTGGCTTGAGGAGCCGTTCCACGAGCAGAAGCTCCACGACTACCAGGCGCTGTGCCGCGAACTGACCATGCCGGTCATGGCCAACGAAATGCTCATGCACGACAGCGGCCTGTCCACCCAGTGGCTCATCCTCGGCGGCACCGACCGCCTGCGCGCCAACGCCCGCCACGGCACTACCCAGGTGCTCAAGATGGCCCACTTCGCCGAAATGTATGCCGCCAACATCGAGCTCAACGGCGGCGGCGGCCTATGCGGCCTCATCCACGCCCACCTCGGCTGCTGCATCGACAACACCGACTATTACGAGCACTTCTCCACCGCCGGCGACGGCAACCGTGTGGAGGGTGAACTCTGGGGCTTGCTCAACGGCCCGCTCGTCATCGACGGCCACATCGCGCCGCCCGACGGCCCCGGCTGGGGCGCCGTCTGGGACGAGGCCCGCTTCCGCTCGCGCATCGTCGCCGAATACTAGCCGCCTGCCGCCCTTACCAACCGCACCCGCACCCGCCCCCACATCCTGCCCTTGCCAACGGTGCCAACAGTGGCGACAACGCTCAAGCTAGTTGCAATCGTGGCGACAGTGGCGACAACATCAATTCTTCCATCACCCCACTCACGAAGGCACCCCTTCCCCGCGCCACGCTGTACTCAGCGCGGGATGGGGCCGGGGGATGAGGGCGCCCAACCTCTCCCTGCCGCCCGCCGACTGCCGACTATTCCGTCGCGATGGTACTCGCCCAACTGCGGTTGGCCTGATACCACCGCACCACCTGTTCCAGCCCCTGCGCCAAGGGCGTCTCCGGCCCGCGCCGCCAGGTGGATGACGCCCGCGGCCTCGCTCAGGTGCGCCGCCAGCGCCCCCAGCCCGGCCCGGTTGGTGATATCGAGGTGGCGAAAGGCAAACCCCGCCCGCCCGCGCAGTTGCGCCACCCGCCAGTCCTTCAGGCGTCGATCGTAGGCCGTGTTGAGGTTGTCCACGCCCACCACGCGGTGCCCGGCCGTCAGCAGGCGCGCCGCCACCTGCGCCGCTATGAAGCCCGCCGCGCCCGTGATGAGATAAGTGGCCACTGCGTGAGGAGAGACGAACGGAAACTAGGGCAGGGGGTTCCAGTGGAGCGCCAGCAGCACCGCCATCGCCGCCAGCAGCGCGCCCACCGCCGTAAAGGCCACGCTGATCTCGGTGGTCTCGTGCTTGGTAATCAAATGGGTCGGCACCCGCGCGAACACTTCATTCAGCTCGCTGGCGCTGCTGGCGGCGTAATACTCGCCGCCGGTCATGTCGGCCACCATCGTCAGCGTCTCTTCGTCAATACCCCGCCGAAAGCCGCCCGCCCCGCCGCCGCCCCCGCCAAAGAACCCGCCGCCCCCGCCGAACGGGTCGTTGGCCCCGCCCACCAGGTTGCAGTTCGGGTCGGGGTCCGAGCCCGCGTCGGTGCCATAGCCAATGGTATACACCCGCAGCCCGCGGTCGGCCGCCTGCTGCGCCGCCTCCAGCGGCTCCATGCCCGCGTTGTTCACGCCGTCGGTCAGCACCACAATAATCGCCGGCTGATAGGCCCCCGCCGCGACCGGCACCGGCGCGGCATTCGTCGAGAACAGCGGGATGCTGCGCGGCACCGTCGGGTCGATCTCGGCGATGGCGTCAATCGACTTCAGGATCGCCTGGCCGATGGCCGTGCGCCGCGCCGTGGTCAGGCTCATCACCGCCGCCTCCAGCATCTCCTGGTCGGTGGTGGCCACCTGCACCAGCTCGGCAAATCCCGCGAACGCCACAATGCTGATCTGGGTGGTGGCGTTCTGCCGGTGGATAAACGACAGCGCCGCCGCCTTGGCCGCCTCCAGCCGGTTGGGCTGAATGTCGGTGGCGCACATGCTGCGCGACACATCCAGCGCCAGGATGATGGTGGTCTTGCCGGTCGGCACCTCCACCACCGCCACCGGCCGGCCCATGGCCACCACCAAACTCGACAGCGCGCTGAGGAACAGCACGAACGGCAAGTGCCGCCGCACCCACGATTGGCGCGGCAGCGCCGCCCGCACCAGCGCCAGGCTCGAGTAGCGCACCGCCACCGGCCGCCGCCGCCGCAGAATCCAGATATAAACCCCGATCAGCACGGGGATGAGGAGCAGCAGCAAGAGAAAACCGGGCCACAGCAGATCCATTGCGGGCCTCCCGATACCGTTACGCGAGTTGCGGGGCCGTCATGGCAGCCGCCCGAACCACAGCAGCGACAACGCGCCGCCCGCCAGCAGCACCGCCACCCCCAGCCCGGCCACGATGGACGTGATTTCCATGTCTTCCGGCCGGATCACCAGGTGCAGGTCCAACCCGGTGTAGATGCCTTCCAGCTCTTCCGCGTCGGCCGCGTTGTAATAGGCCGCGTCGGTGATCTGGGCGATCTGCTTGAGCGTCGGCTCGTCCAGTTGCGTGAACACGCTAAAGCCGTCCAGGTCGAGCGTCGTGCCGCCGGGGCTGCCGATGCCCACCGTGTACACCCGCACGCCCCGGTTGGCGGCCGTCTGCGCCGCCTCCAGCGGGTCGGGCAGCACGTTGTTCTCGCCGTCGGTCAGCAGAATGATGGCCGCCGCGCCAAAGCTGCCCGGCGCCACAATCGGCGGCTCCAC
>JAYUUW010000587.1:0-2054 GCA_043754665.1 Anaerolineales bacterium
GCCCCCGGCGCGAACATCCGCGCCCAGCTTTGCTTGTGCCGGGTGTTGGTCAGCAAGTGCGCCCAGCGCGCATAGGCCGCGAAGCCAAAGTTGTCCTTCGCGCCCTTCGGCGGCGCTTCGGTGAACAGGCTCAGGCACTGCCACAGGCCCTTGTGCAGGGCCGCCGCCGCTTGCTGGGGGTCCGGTGGGTCAATCGTCATCAGGCGGTAGCGGTCTTGCTTCACCCGCCCGCGCGCCGCCGTCAGCGCCGCCGCCGGCACACGCAAGGCCCGCCGCGCCCGGTCGGCCACCCAATAGTCGTCGCCCGCGCGCCCCAACACCACCAGCGGGATCATGGCCCACGCGTCCTCCTGCCGGCCCTGGCCGCTGTAGGGCAGCATCGCCAGGTCGGCCCACACCAGCGGCGCGTGCCCGGCCTCCAGCGCGGCGCTAAGGTTGGCCTCGGCCTGCGCCGGGGTGGTGGTCTGCACCACCTCGCGCGGCAGTGCCAGCCGGTCGAAGATCGTCTCCAGCGGGTCAAACGTGTTGCGCGTCAGCAGCGCCAGATGCGGCAGGTAGCCTTTGTACTCGAACACAAAATAGCCGAGCGCAATGCCGCCGCTGATGGCGAGCAGCAGCGCTTCGCTGTAGGGCCGGCCGGTGTGCGGGGCCACCGCGCCGCGCGCCGCCAGCGCATTCGCCAGGTTGCCGGTCTCGTAGTGCCGGCCGAAGAATTCTTGTTGGTGCAGGGTGGGGGGCATGGGCTCAACTCCTGTCAGGGTCCGGTTACAACCCTAGATTACAGGCAAATCTTACCCCAGCGGCCAAACAGTGACATACGAGCGACTTCTGTGGCGGCGTGATCGCGACTTTTAGGTCGCCGCGTTTTTTGTGCACGCGCCCGCCCTCCTCCGTAGACCATCACCGTGTAGGCCATCACCGACACGCCAGTTCAGTCTCCGGCTGATAGCCCCGTACCGCCGCCGCGCGTATTATCTCGTCTAAGAAACCGCACCTGAGGTCAGGGTGCTGCCGGTCAAGTCGTGCTTTCACGTACCGCGAGTGCATTGCGCCCCGTCCCCTGTGACCCCGGGCCGTCACTCCCAACCAGTCGTGATCCACCCCGACTCTCGACCGTGCGCACCCCCGCAGACGCGGTTTTCTATTTAACCTAACGCAGCGGCTCGCCCAGCCCAGTGTGCAGCGCCGCCAGGTATTCTGGATTGAGGCCGTTCAGCCCGAACACCCACACCGCACTCACCCCGGCCGCGCGGGCCAACGCCACATCGCGCGCCAGCACCGCCGGCGACACAAACCGCCCTGGCCCCAGCTCGTCATCCAGCACACCCAGCGCCGGCACGAACCGGTCACCATAGCGCTCCACGCCGCAGCGCATTATCCGCGCCGTCAGCCAGGCCGGGCGGCCCGCACCGCTGGTATACATATCCAAGTGCAGTTGCACCGCCGGGTAAGCGTCGGGGTCCACCTCCATCCCCGCCAGCCGCAGGACCGGCGAATCCAGCCCCAGGCCCGCGAACGAGCGCCACACCGCCACCGGCGCAGCCCGCCCCGCCCACCACGTTTCAAGGAAGCGGCGATTGCCCACCCACTCCCCCGGCGACCAACCCTGCCCGCCGCGTGGAAATTCCAGGTCCCACACCACCGGAACCGCGCCCGCCGGGCCGTCGGCCTCGGCTGCCGCCCGGCGCAGCGCCGCGCCGTCGGACCACGGCCCGGCGTAATAGCCCTCCTCCGGCATCAGCACCGGCCAGAAGTACAGCGTTTGCACGTGGGGATAAGTCTGGAGCTCAACCGCCAGCGCCTCGAACTCGGCCCGTGACCCCGCCGCCACCGCCAGCGCCACCGGAAAATCGGCCTGCGCCAGCTTCGCCAGCCGCGCCGTCGTGGGGAACTCTTCGTAGAAGCCGACCTGCATGGCCTCCGGCAACGTCTCGGCCCGGGTCCACCCGCACCCCACATAGCTGCTGTAGGGCCACACTCCCAGCACCAGCCCCACGACGGCGACGATCATGATCGCCGCTGGCCAACGCTTCAACTTCTTCATGCCCCGAGTC
>JAYUUW010000588.1:0-5841 GCA_043754665.1 Anaerolineales bacterium
GGCGGCGTCGCTGAGGTCGTGCAGGAGGTATTCGAGGCGGCGCGGCGACCAGGGAAAGAGCTTTTCGGTGGGCGCGAATTGGGCCAGGTATTGCTGGTAGGCGGGGATCCAGCCGGGCTGGAGGGCGAGTTTGCGTTCTTTGTAGCGATGGCGCGGGTCGGGGTAGCGCACCCACAGGACGGGCGCGGCGGGGTCGCCGAGGTCGACGTGGTTGGGGACGAGCTTGAGGACTTCGCCCTTTTTGAGGCCGGTGTCGAGCAGAAGCCGGAAGAGGACGTAGGGGCGCGGGTCGGGCTTGTCTTGGTGGCGCAGGGCGTCGGCGGCGGCCAGGGCGGCGTCGACCTCGGCGGGGGCCAGGATTTCGGGCAGGGGGCTGAGGACGGTCTGCTGGATGAGGGCGGCGGCGGGGTCGGTGCCGAGCGCGCCGGTGTGGTGCAGCCAGCGGAAGAAGGATTTGAGGGAGGTGATGCGGCGCGAGTAGGTTTTGGGGCTGACCTTTTGGGTGTTGCGCTGCCATTGCAGCCACTGGTCGAGGTCGCGGGTGCCGAGTTGGTGGAGGCTCTTGAAGGCGCCGAGGAACTGGGCGGCGAGGAGCAGGTCGCCGATGAAGGCTTTGACGGTGTTCTCGGGAGTGCGCTCGCGGGTGAGGTGCTCGCGCCAGGCCTGGATGCCGGCGGTGAGGGAGGCGGTGGGGGTGACGGTTTGGCCGTGCGCGCCGGGGGAGGCGGCCGGGGCGCTGGGCGGCTGGCCGGCGGCGGTGTTGGCCGGGGGGGCGGAGGACTGGGCCGGGCTGTCGGGCTTGGGTGTGGTGAAGAGGGGCAGTTGTTCGCTCATGACAGGGCCTCCGCGCGGCAATTAGAACGGATGACCGTAATGCTATGCGAAATAGCTGAGGAAGTCAAACACAGGTGAAGGGGACTCAGGGGATTTAAGGGACTCGGGGGACTCAGGGAGAGAAAGGGTATAAAGGGAATAGGGGGCCTAAAGGGAAGACCACGGGTGTGTGGGATGTGGTTGACGGCTGAGGTAGGGCTTAGTTGACATAACGGTGGCAAGTAGGATGGGACGGCAAGAGTGTCACTTTGGCCAATTGGGCCCGGGAGGGTGTCAGGCCTACCGGCACTGTCACGTTGACCAATTGGGCCTGGGAGAGTGTCAGGCCTACCGGCACTGTCACTTTGGTCAGGGGAGCGGGCGGAAACGTCAATAATGTCACGGCTGGCGCTGGGCGCGGCGGGAGGCAGGGGGATGGGGATGGGGATGACAGAGGTGTGCGCCGAGGCGCGGTGCAGGGGCAACATGCGCTCAGTGTGACAGGTAAATGTTCTACTTCAAAGCCGCAGGTGGGGCGGAGGCGGAAACTTTAAGGTTGGCGGCGAGAGCCGGAATCGAAGGCACCGCCGGTGTGGCGGTGCGTGATGACGGCCCCAGCTTGCCGCTCCAAGCCCTACTGCTGCTTGGCTTTAGTTTTGGTGGCGCGTCTCTGGGCGTAGCCGCTCTGGCGCTCGGCGCGCTGGGCATCTTGTTTAGAGAACTTAGCCGCCGCGGTGATGAGCTGCTTGAGCGTCGGCATATCCACATCGCTCAGGCGTTTAATGTAGAGGCAGACCTTGCTCAACGAATGCTTACCCAGCTTGGCGAGCAGCGCGGGCTCATGGTCCCAGCCGCCCACAATGTACAGCGTGAGGTTTTGTTTGCGCGGCGAAAAACCGATGAGGGGACTATCGCCTTCGCGGCCGCTGGCATATACGTAATGGTAGGTGCCAAAACCGACGATGGCGGGTCCCCACATCTTGGGCGGCTGCTTGGTGGCCTTTTGCATGAGGGCGACCAGGGTGAAGGCATCGGCGCGCTTCTGCTGGTCGGCGACGCTGTTGATGAAGGCTTCAACGCTGTCATTGGTCGGCTGGGTCTTATTGGGCGCGGCGGGCATGGGCGGGGCCTCCTGTTAGCGGCAAGACGGCGGTTGCGGGGCATTGTAGTATATTTGTTCTGAGTTGAGAAGTGGGAAGTGAGAAGTGAGTATGGCTTTCTCAAGAAAGGGCCTGCCGAGCAGTCAGCAGGGCAAAGGCCTCTGGCAGGTGGCCGTCAAACCAGCGGCGACCTTGGGCGGCATTGGTGAAGCCGGCGGTTTTGAGCAGGCCCAGTACCAAATCGTGAATGATTGACACGCTTCGCGTGCGCCCGGCCGGGCCAAGCGTCATGCGGGTGGCGTCTTCGTGGAAGGTTACGTCGCGGCGGTAATGCAGACCGGTTTCGATCAGCCAATGGCCGCGCCGAATCGCCAAAAGTCGCTCGGGCGAGGCGACCCGGCGAGATAGGCTGGTGACGCCCCATTCGACTTCACAACTGGTTTTGTAGACCCGGCCCTGGCGCAGCCAGCTAAACTGGCGTTCGAGCCGATAGACTTGGCCGACGCTGGGCCAATCCAGGTAGTCATTGAGCATTTCACTCGTTTGGATGGTGCGGATTTCCAGCCGGCCATGGCCGCGGTTGGTGGTCTGGGCCGTCTGAAAGTCCGTCGCGATCAGGCCACAGCCCGGGAGCGGCTGTTGGGGGGCAAACAACCGCTCAATATCTTGGTACACCTGTGGTTGGTTGGCTTTCACCGGCCAGAGATAGTGGCCGCCCTGGGCCACGATATAGGCTGACAGTCCCCGTTGGGCGTGGATGGCGTCCCCGGTCACGGTTTTGCCGGCCAAGGGGACGCGCGCTAAAGCTTGGGGGGCAGCCACAATCTCGTTTTCTTTGGCCTCGACCACTTCCTGCACCAATACCCGCTGCGTCTGGCCATCATAGACACTCACCACGTATTCACACCGCGCTGGCTCGGCCCCGCGCGTCCCCTTCAGCGCCTTGCCATCCAGAGCCAAAAGCTCCCCGATGCCAGCGCCTGATTGCTGATGGTACGCTTCCAGCAGCTGCTCGAACTCCGTTTCACTCACGATGGACTGGAAAACCCGCCGGATCGTGTTGTGGTGCGGCATCCACGCCCGGCACAATTGCAGCAACTGGACGAGGGCGTCGGCATGGTTCTTGGCCCAATCGGCAATCTCGCCCGGCTTGTCCCGGCCACTCAATTTCGCCAGAAAGATCACCACCAACAGCGTCACCAGGCTGTACCGTTTGCCTTTGGCTTTACGCGGGTCGCTCAACCTTTGAAAACGGTCATACAAGCTTCCCAAGCCATAGCACAGCCCAGCATCAATCCCTTCGAGCCCCGGCTCCGGCCTGCTACGCGCCGCGTCCATGGCAGATCCTCCTCGGTGAATGACGGTTTGGCGACTTTCATTCTACCGAAGAGGATCTGTTGTTCTACCAGCCTGCCTTTCTTGAGAAAGCCATAGAGAAGTGAGAGGTGGGAGGGGCATGGCAGGGCACTGTCAGGTCGAGGGAACTATGGCTTTAGGATAGAGGAGGCGGGATGAAGAAGCAAGTGAAGGCGAATTTCAAGGTGATGAAGTGGGATCAGGTGGCGATTGCGGATGTAGGGGCGGGGCCGGAGTGGGGGCGGGCGACGGTGCTGAAGGTGTTTGAGGGGGAGTTGACGGGCGAGAGCCGGGCCGAATTGCTGTTGGCGGTGGCGCCGGACGGCGGGGCGGGGTACATTGCGCAGGAGCGGTTTGTGGGGCGGCTGGGGGACCGGGCGGGGACGTTTGATTTGCAGCACGGCGGCACGGCGCTGGCGAACGGGGAGACGCCGTTTCAGTTTGGGTATGTGGTGCCGAATTCGGGGACGGGGGCGTTGGCGGGGCTGAGCGGGACGGTGCTGTTCCGGCATGACGAGGCCAGGGCGGTGGTGACGTTGGACTATGAATTTGAGGGCGAGGGGGAGTAGGGCGTGGCAGCGGGCCGACTGGTCAGCAAGTATCGAGGCGCGCGGACAGTCAGAGGGTCGAATGCGTTCGAGGGTGAGACGCTGCGCGTCACCGGCTTGAAGGCAGCGTGAGGGCCAAGTGCCTGCGGCGGGGTTGCTCAGAAATTTGTGGCTGGCCGACGGTGCGGCAAGGAGAATCAGGGGGACGCTTCGCGCCTCACCCGCGCATGGGCCGCGCCAGGACTGGCGACCTGAAGCGGGGTTCGGAGTGACAGTGAAAACATTGGCGGCGGCGGCGTGGGCCTGGTTTCTGCCTTGAGGGCTGGCGCGCAGCGCCATTGCTGCTTCGGAATCCAAACAAAGGACATTTGGGCAGGTATGACAAATCAGGCGGGCGGGCGGCCGGTTGGTCCGAGGGGGGTGGCGGAAGGGCGCGGGCGAGCGATGAGTGACGGCGTGGGTTAGGGCGCGGGGGTGGCGGTGAGGGCGGGGTCCATCCAGTCGAGGCGGGGGCAGGCGTTGTAGTCGCGGCCGAGGATGACCTGGAAGGGCACGGCGCTGTTGGGGTCGGGGTCGGCGATGACGTGGGTGTCGGGCAGGTGCAGCAGGGCTTGCAGGCGCTTGACCGGCGAGCCTTTGCTGCTGGTGGTGTGGTCAATGAGGATGGTCTCGGCCTGGGGGGCGGCGTCGGCGGCGTAGGTGATGCCGAAGCCGTCGCCGCGCAGGGTCTCGGCGGCCAGGGCGGGGTCGATGAGGCCGGGCGCGCCGTTGACGATTTCGACCCAGGTGAGGGCGCGCACCAGGCGGTTGGTGGCGGGGTCGGCCAGGAAGTCGGTAACCAGGGCGCGCAGGGCGTCGGCCTTGGGCAGCAAGACGGACTCGCCGTCAGGGGTGGTCCAGCCGCTGGTTTGGTTGGGGCCGATGTTGAGGCTGCGAATGGCCGCGTCGTTGAGGTGGGCGGTGAGCGGCACAAACTGCATGATGTCCCACAACCCCATATCGGTTTCCACCACTTCTTGAAAATCGCCATACAGGGCGGGGATCTGCACGAGCAGGTCGGCGCTTTGGGCGCGGTGGTACATGGCGCGCAGCACCTGGCGCTGGCGGTAGCCGCGGAAGAAATCGCCGCCGACGGGCCGGGCGCGGGCGAACCACAGCGCCAGGGCGCCATCCATGTGGGTGAGGCCGGTGGGCTGGGTGTAGAGGGCGTAATTGGCGGGTTCGCGCTCGTCGAGGGCGGGGTCGAGCAGTTTGTATTCGGTGAGCTGGCAGGTGACCGGCACCTCGACGCCGCCGAGGGTGTCGACGATCTGCCGGAAGCCGTCGAAGTTGACCAGGGCGTAGTAATGAATGGGGATGCCCAGGTTATAGAGGATCGTCTGTTCGAGCAGGGCGGGGCCGCCGCCGGGGTAGTTGATGGTGGCGGCCGCGCCGTAGGCTCGGTTGATGCGGGCCATGCCCCACATGGGCACGTAGACGAACAGGTCGCGCGGGATGGAGAGCAGGGACACCGTGCCGGCGGCGGTGTTGATGGAGGCCACGATGAGGGTGTCGGTGCGGAAGGTGGGGTCGGAGACGCGGTAGTCGGTGCCGATGAGGAGCACGTTGATAACAGCGGCGGTGATTTCGAGTGGCGTGACGGCCGTGGCGTTAGGGGTGACCAGGGTGGCCCCGGCGACGGGCGTGATGCTGAAGGCGCCGAGGGTGGGGGCGGCCTTATCTTGCGCGGTGGGCGTGGCGGTGGCCAGAGCCAGGGTGACGGCGGCGGTAGCGACCGAAGTGCCGGTCGGTGCGGGCAGGTCGAGCGCGCGGGGGTTTCTGGCGTTGGGGCCAGCGGTCGGCGGCGGCGGGGTGGCGGTGTCGTCGAGGCCGGCGACCAACGCTAAATCGAACTGCCCGCCGTGTACGACGGCGGTTGGCGAGGGCAAGCGCAGGGGCGGGGCGGCATGGGCAATGGCGCAGCCGGTGAGGAGCAGGCTGATGGTGACCAGGCAAACCCGTTGGAAAGCACCCGCGCGGCCCAA
>JAYUUW010000589.1:0-5298 GCA_043754665.1 Anaerolineales bacterium
GCTGCGTGAGGATGGTCGTCACTGCTTCGCCCACCTGGGTATCAGCCGTCACGGCCTTGGCCGTCAAGCGCCAGGTGGTCAGGCTGTCAGGCAGGGTGATGGTCACGACCGCCTCGCCGTTCCAATCCGTGTGCAGCACCGGCACCCACACCGCCGTGTCAGGAAAGTCGGTGCGCAGATCGCCCACGGCCAGGTCACCGCCGCCCCCGCCGCCGCGCCCGCCTTCATCCAGCAGCCAGCGCACGGGCGTCAGCGAGTCGAACGTGCGCACCAGCAGCGCCCGTTGGAAGTAGAAGGCGTCGAAGATCGGGCCCGCCAGCTCTTCGCTCAAGCTGAAGATGGCCTCGTCCACCAGCGCCAGCGATAGCTCGGCCGACACGGGCTCGTGGCGCTCATTCGTCACGCGCACCGTGAAGGTCGCCGCCGCACCGGGCAAGTAGGTCGCCTGGTTCGGTGTCAGCGTCACGGTCAGCCGCTTGTCGAGCACCGCCACCGCCAGCGCGGCCGTC
Source organism: Anaerolineales bacterium (assembly GCA_043754665.1). Classification (GTDB taxonomy): domain Bacteria; phylum Chloroflexota; class Anaerolineae; order Anaerolineales; family UBA6663; genus JADZEK01. Next base: position 510 of record JAYUUW010000589.1, read on the forward strand.
GCCGTGCGCAAGTGCGCATCGGGCAGGCTGGTCATCAGATAGGCGTTCTCCGCCTGAGACGCCAGCGCGGTGTCCTGCGGCTGCCACGCCTGAATGGTCACAAAGATGTTCGGGGCGTCGCCGGCCTCAATCGGCACGGCCAGCCGCGTCAGCGGCGCTTGCAGGGCCACCACCTGCTGGCGGCGCACACTGCCGCGCCCCACGGTCAGCAGCGCCGGCCCGCTGAACGCCGACTCGACCAGCAGCGTCGCGCTGTCGCCCGGCGCGTAATGGTCGGCTTCGGCCGTCACTTGCAGCCCCGAGTTGTAACGGCCCGCCCAGGCCGCCCCGTCGGCAAAGATATACAGCCAGGTGTTGGCTTGGAGCGGGTTGCCGCGCGCGTCCAGGCCGGTGAGGTGCGCCTGGTAGTAGCCCGGCGGCACCACTGTGACCGTGCCACGCGCCTGCCCGTCGGCCCCGCTGACCAAGTCGAGCGTTTGAATCACCTCGGTGTAGTCATAGGTGCTGCTCACCCAGCGGCGCAGTTGCAGGGTCATGGCCCGCCCGGCCACCGGCACGTCGGCAATGGTGCGCGCCTGGGCCGTCACGGCGAAGGGTTGGCCGGGGGCCTGCACCCAACTGCCGGTCTCCAGCGTCAACTGCTCGGCCGCCTCAAACACCTCCAGCGTCACGATGCCGCTCACGGTCTGGTGGCTGCCGTCATCGGCGGTCACTTCGATGCCCCAGCGCGTTGCCCGCGCACCGTTCCAGCCAGAGCGGTAAAGCTGGCCAGGCTTGGCCGTCAGGTTGAAGCTGTAGCGCCCGGCCGCATCGGTCTGCACATGCCGCACCGGCTCCCCCGTGTCGTACCACCGCTCGCCGTCGCTCGTGCAGTATTCCCAACAGTCGTAATAGCTCCCCAGTTCATATTGGCGCACCACCAGGTCGGCGTTGGCCACCGGCTCGCCAAAGAAGTAGCGCGTGTCAATGGTGAGGCGCACCGTGTCCCCGGTCACATACTGGGCCGCGTCCGCCTGCACCGTGACTTCGTAGTCGGGCTTGCGGTAGTCTTCCACCTTGAAGGTCTGGCGATGGGTCTCGCCGCCCACCTCCGCTTCCAGCGCATAGCTGCCCAGCATCGCCCCTTCCGCCAGCACAAACTCGCCGTCCACGCTGCCAAAGCCCTCGGTCGTGAGCGCCAGGGTTTGCACCAGGTTATTGCGGGCGTCGCGCACGCGCAACGTCACCGGCGTGCCGGGGGCCAGCACACTCAACACGGCGTCGGCCTCGTGCCGCAGAATCGCCTTGAAGAATACGGTCTGACCGGGGCGATAGATGGGCCGGTCGGTATACAGATAGGCGGCGAATTGCTTAGCCACCGGCGCCGGCTGCTGCCAGCCATACCAGCGGTCATAGCCGGACTGCCACTCAGAGCCGAGGCCGGCGATGGTGTGGTCGTCGCCGGTAGTGGCGATGACCAGGCTAGCCTCGGCCGTGCGCGCCACCGCTGCCTGAAACACGCCGTCCGCATCGGCCTGGCCCTGGGTAATGGGCTGCCCCTCACCGTTGTAGACGGTCACCTGCGCCCCGGCGGCCGGCTGGCCGTGCGGGTCGGTCACCCAGGCCAGCAATTGCCCGTCAGACTCCTTGAGGGCCAACACGTGCCCGCTGAGCACCAGCAGCAGTTGGTCGTTGAGCAGGCCGGACCGCAGGTCGAGCACGTATAAGCCGGGCGGCACATCCGCCGGCACCGCCGCTTCGCCGATCAGGCCGCCATAGTCGTTGGCATGGACCGGCGGGTCGCTGACCTGCCAACTGCGCACCAGCGGCGCGCCCTCCGTGCTGATGGCGTTCGCCTCGGTATACACGTCGCTCGTGTAGCTCGACCCGTACCGCTCGACAAACTGTTCGGTCGTCAATGCATACAGCTCAAACGTAAGCGCCGCCGGCGCAGCTTGGAAGTAGACGAACTGCACGGCGCGGCGGCCGGCCGCGGCGAGCACCTGCGCGTTCGGCCCCTGGCCAAAGCTCGCGACCGGCTGCTGTTTGCCCGTCAGGAACGACCAGGTAAACGGCGCGGTCATGAGGGCGCGGCCGTCAGCATCTAATGCGCTGCTGCCCATCGTGACCACATAGCGCGTGTTTTCCGCGAAGTAGTCGCTGGGCGTGAAGATCAGGGTCGTTTCGTTCCAGGTGACCTGGCCCGACACCGCCGGCGCAATCGTCAGCGCCGCGGCGGTGCTCGCCGGGTCCATCAGGCGGTCGAACGTCATGCGGATCGGCGTGGTGGGCGCGACGCCCCGGGCGCCCTGGGGGCCATAGGTCAGAATGGGGGTCGGCGTTCGAAAGGTAATGGGCTGCGGCAGGGGCACCGGCTGGCCGGCCGCGTCGAGCAGCGCGCCCTCAAACGCCACGGTGTAGGTGGTATTCATCGTCAGGCTCACGGCCGGCGTAAACGTTACGCCCCGGCCGTCGGCGCTGACCGCCAGCGCCCCACTCACCGCCGGATTAAGCCGGAAGGCGGCGCGCAGGCTGGCGGCCTCGAGCGCGTAGTTGAAGTCGAGACTGACGCCCTGGTCGCTTTGGCGCGCCGTCGGCAACCCAGTGTCGGCCACCAACGGGCTGAGACGGTAACTCCAGCGATAGGTCTTCATCAGCGGCTGGCCCTGCACATCCACGGCGCTCTGGCCGAGCGTGAAGGCATAACTCGTGTCGGGGTCCAACGGCTCGCCAGGCGTTACGGTGAGCGTCGTGCCTTCCCAGTGCAGCGCCAGCGCGACCGTCGGGGTCACGGTCAGCGCGATGACGACGCTGGCCGGGTCCATGGCACGGTCGAACACCAATTGGGTCGCGGGCCAGCGCGTCGCTACCGTTCGCCGGCTGGGCAAGGCATACACCAGGTGCGGGGCAGCGCTGGGCGCAGCTGTCGCCGTCGGCTGGGTGCTGGGCGCGGCCGCCACGGTAGTTATGGCCGGCTGGGTGCCAGTAGGCATGACGATGGCCGTGGGCACAGCGGAGGCCGGCGCGCAGGCTGCCAATAGGAGACTGACCACAACAAGCAAGTGGGCGAGGCGCATCAGACGAGGCATGGGCTTACTCCTTAGCTGGCAGGTGCCGTTCAACCGGCGATCGGGGCGCGGGGCGACCCTGCCACTAAGGTAGTGCGTGGGTGTTACAGGGCTTGTGCGGCGGCTATTACGGTCTGGTATTGGGCCATTACCGTCTGGTAATGTGGCCGGGCGCGCAGGGGAGACGCCAAGCCAGCGCGGGATGCGCCAGCGGGAGCGGGTGACGGGATTCAAACCCCCGCCTGGCAGCATGGAAGTCTGCTGCTGTGTGCGCAGGCAAAGCGCCTGAGGCAACCAAAGCAACCATCACGGGGTGTGCGCCCCCTGCTCGGCGGTTGCGCTGAAAGCTACCGTCAAGTAGCGGGTTAGGATGCGAAACTAGGGTCAGCAGGATACGAACCCCGCTCCCGTGATGCAACGAAAAAGTCACTGATTCGGTCGAATCAGCGACTTTTCAGTAGCGGGGGATGGATTCGAACCATCGGCCGCCGGGTTAACCAACATCTGCGGTGTGGGCAGGTGTGAGCTGCACCGCCACCACGCGTATCTCCGGCTACTCAGCCCAGTACGCCTCAGGCGGTTTCCGGCTGATCGGGTGGATGAGCCCAAGCGGGCGTGCCACCGTGGTACAACACATCTGGGTCGATGTCGGCGCCATTGGGCCAGCTTAACGCCCCAAACTCAACGCGTACCGCCCGGAACAGGTCGGCCGATTCCGACGGGCTGGCCTGGGTGGCGGCGGATGTGAGCCTCGACAGCGCGTACTGCACGCATCGCCGGCGTTGGCATGCCGTGCCTGGTTACGCTGCGGAGGGGCGTTGGTTTCGCAAGGTCGGTTGAGCGTTTCGTGGCCAACGCACGCAGTCGATTCGCACGAATGAAGGGTGTCGCCAGCACAGGATTCCGTTCGAGAAGGTCACACGCGCCGGTTGTCCGTCTGGCAATACGGGCACGGCACCTGGTTGACCGCGACCGGAAACGACAGGTGCGCCCCGCACTGGCGGCAGGGCACGTCGCCGCCGGCAATGTTCAGGCTCCGGCCGCAGGCTTCACACACGACCTGCCGCGCGCCGCGCACCGTGTGGATCTGCGCCCCGCACCCGCCGCAGCGGTGCAGGTCGGTCGCCGCCGGCTGCACCTGGTCGTACTCGGCGATGAGCCCATAGAACGCCAACAGCCGCTGGCCGTCCTCGGCGGAGAGGTGGGGCAGCCAGGCCTGGCAGAAGGTCGAGTATTCCATCCGCAGCGGGACACCTGACGGCGCCTGGTCCGGGTCCATGGCCAGCACACCCGTCGTCTGCAATAAGGCGTACACCAGCTCCATCTGCTGTTTGTAAACCTGGGCATATTCCCAGAACGGGCCGGCCACGCGCCACGCGCCGCCAGGCTGTGGGAGGCGCTGGAGCGCGGCCAACTGAGCTGACATCTGCGCCTCCAGCGGCGCCTGTCTTGGATCGAAGTCCTTGGTCACCGCGCATTCAACCTGGTAGGTGATGAACTGCTCGCGAAAAGCAGCGTCGCCCTTGACGCGCGGCGAGACCGCCAGCGGGCACTCCTGCACCCACTGGGCATAGACCTGCCGGTAAAGCTGACGAAAAGTGTCACGGTCGCCGCGCGCCTTGGCCTGGGCCAGGGCGTTCTGCACCGGTGTCATGAGCCGGGTGAAGACGGTGTTGGTCAACCCGGCATTCGTGTTCGCGTTGGCGAGGCGGAAGTCGTAGTCCATCAGGCTGCCGCAGTAG
>JAYUUW010000590.1:0-1826 GCA_043754665.1 Anaerolineales bacterium
AGCTCGGCGGCCAGGGTGAAGCCCCACTCCGGCCGCAGTTGCGGGCGCTTGTGCGGCGTGAGCACGATCAGGGCCGGGGCCACGCGGCTCAGTTGGTACACCAACTGCGGCAGGCGCGAAAGTTCCAGTAAATGCAGCGCGTAGCTGCACACGATCACACTGTACTGCCGGCCGTCGAGCGCGCCGGCGGAGATGGCCTCGAAGCTCAGCGTTTCGGCCGGCTGGCCGGTGCGCTCGGCATAGGCGGCGGCGGTGTAGGGGTCCACGCCGTCCACGTGGGCCGCGCCGGCTTCGCGCAGCGCCAGCGTGGCCTCGCCCGAGCCACAGGCCAGGTCGAGCACGCGGCTGAGGTCGAGGCCCCACGCGGCGACGGCCGTGTGCAGGGCGTGGCGCACCGCCAGCTCGTGCGGGTTGCGGTAGGCCGCGCCGTACTGCTGGTAGTAGCCCTGAACGCCGTGCTGCTCGTACTCGTGCCGGATCGACATGTTTATAGCAGCTTCCTAATTGAAATACGCCGATTGGTTGGTAGCGGACGCTGGGCGCAAATTATTGCGCCCCTACGCGAGGCTGCGCGAAGGCTGGCGGTTGGGAGACGGCATACGTCAACTGGGAAGCCGCTCTAAACGCCCTAGCCCTTGACCGCCAGCTTATCCATCTCGCGCTCCAACTGGTCGAGGCGGCTGCCGCCGATGGTGAAGTAGCGCGCCTCGGGGTGATGGATGACGATGGCGGCGGTCGACTGCTCCGGCACCAGTTGGCCCGAGGCCGTGAGCGTCATGCCCAACTGCTGCTCGGCGGGCAGCAGCGCAAAGACCTTCTGGTGATCGTCCAACTCGGGGATGGCCGGGTAGCCCCAGGAGTAGCGCTTGCCGCGCCCCGGCGCGATGTTCAGCTCGCGACGCAGGTGGCGGTGCACATACTCGGCCGTGGCCTCGGCGGTCTGCACCGCCAGGCCGTGCATAAAGTAGGCGTCGGAGTAGGCGTTTTCGGCTTGCAGCGCGTCGAACAGCTCGGTGGCGCGCGGGCCGATGGTGACCACCTGGAAGGCGACGACATCCAGCATGCCCGAGTCGACCGGCGCGAAGTAGTCGGCCAGGCTCAGGTAGTCGGCCCCGGCCTGGCGCGGGAAGGTGAAGCGCTGGAGCACCTCCGGGCGGCTCCCGTTCTGGAGCGAGGCCGGGTCGTAGACCAGCAAATCGTCGCCCTCCGCCTGCGCCGGCCAGCAGCCGTAAACGGCCTGCGGCGCGAACCACTGCTCGGCCAGCGCCGTGCGCTTGAGCGCGGCCAGCTTGACATCGAAGTCGTGGCGCAGCTTGTCCCACTCGGCCCCGTGCGCGTTCTTGGCCCCCCACGACAGACGGTAAAGCTCATCCTGGTCGAGGCACTGGAACACCAGCTCCAGCGGCATCTGGTCGATCAGGCGCGCGCCCCACACCGGCGGCTCAGGGATGGGCGCGCGGCGGGCGGCGACATCGGACCGGCGGCCGGGGGCCGGGCGCGCCGCGACCGCCTGGCTGCCCACATCATGCGCGGCCTCGCGGTGGATGCGGGCGATGAAGTCGGCGCGCAGGTCAGGGTTCTGCAGGCGCTCAATCGTCTCCAGCCCCTCGAAGGCGTCTTTGCAGTAGAACACGCCCGGCGGGTAAGCCACCTTTTGCTCGGGGTCAACGAACATAATGCGGCGGCCAAACTTGCGGTTGATGGCCGCGCCGCCGATAAGCACCGGAATCTGCAAGCCGCGCCGGTGCAGCTCCTGCACGATCAGCGGCATCTGCTTGGAGGTGCTGACCAGCAGCGCGCTCAGGCCGATGGCGTCGGCTTTGACC
>JAYUUW010000591.1:0-4313 GCA_043754665.1 Anaerolineales bacterium
GAGTGCGACATCACCGGCGGCGCGGCGCAGCCGGATCATGAGATTCTGGAGGTCGGCTGGTTTGGCCGGGACGACACGCCGCCGCTGTCGGGCAACCGCACTACGGTGGCGCAGTTGGCCGAGTGCTTCGCGCACCTGGACAACCCGGCCCGCCCGACCAGCTTCGACTAAGTCAGGCCACCACCATGCTCATTACCAACGCCACCCTCGTCACCTGGGGGGCCACGCCCCAGGTTCTGCCCGGCCACGCGCTGCGGGTGCAGGGCGACCGCATCACCGCGCTGGGGCCGATGAAGGCGCTGGCCGGCGCGCATGCCGGCGAGGAAGTGGTGGACGCGCGCGGGCAGTACGTCATGCCGGGCAACATCTGCGCCCACACGCACTTCTACGGCGCGTTTGCGCGCGGCCTGGCCATCCCCGGCGCGCCGCCCAAAGACTTCCCCGAAATCCTCACGCGGCTGTGGTGGCAGTTAGACAAAGCTCTCACGCCCGACGATGTGCGGGCCTCGGCCGAGGTGTGCCTGGTGGATGCGGTGAAGCATGGCACCACCACCCTCATCGACCACCACGCCTCGCCCAACGCTATTGACGGCTCGCTCGACGTGATTGCCGACGCGGTGCAGGCCGCCGGCTTGCGCGCCTGCCTGTGCTACGAAGTCAGCGACCGTGACGGCCCCGACCGCGCGGCGGCCGGCATCCGTGAGAACGTGCGCTTTGCCGAACGCCTGCTGGAAGATAAGTCGCCGCTTCTGGCGAGCACCTTTGGCCTGCACGCCAGCCTGTCGCTCTCCGACGCCACGCTCGACGCCTGCCGCGCCGCGCATGATGGCGGCTTTCACGTGCATGTGGCCGAGCACGAAGCCGACGAAGTGGACAGCCTGCAGAAGAGCGGCCTGCGCGCCGTGGCCCGGCTGGAGCGGCACGGCCTGCTGGGGCCGCGCACCATCGCCGCGCACTGCGTGCACATCGACGCGGCCGAAGCCGAGCGCCTGCGCGCTACCGGCACGTGGGTGACCCACCAGCCGCGCTCGAACATGAACAACGCCGTGGGCGCGGCCGACATTGAGGGGCTGTTAGCGCAGGGCGTGCGCGTGGCGCTGGGCAACGACGGCTTCTCGAACGCCATGTGGGACGAGTGGAAGGCCGCTTACCTGTATCACAAGGCCGCCCACCGCGACCCGCGCCGTGCCGCCGGCGGCACGGTGATTGAGATGGCGGTGACCAACAACGCCGCGCTGGCGGGCCAGTTCTTCCCGCAGGCGCCGCTGGGCGTGCTGGAGCCCGGCGCCTTTGCCGACTTAATCTTTGTAGATTATCATCCCACGACGCCGCTGACGGCCGGCAACTTGCCCTGGCACATCCTGTTCGGCTGCGAGGCGTCGATGATTACGACGACCATCTGCGGCGGGCGTGTGCTGATGCGCGACCGGCGCTTGCTGTTTGTGGACGAGGCCGCCATTACCGCTCGCAGCCGCGAGTTGGCGGCCAAGGTGTGGCAGCGGTTTGAGCAGTTGAGCGCCTGAGCCGGGTTCGGTTCGGGGTAGAGATTAGTAGTCGTGGAGACAGGCGTCGTGGCTGAGACACTTCCCATCATCGCCATTCTGGGCGGCACCGGCAAAGAAGGCACGGGGCTGGGGCTGCGCTGGGCGCGGGCCGGCTATCACGTGATCTTGGGTTCCCGCTCGGCGGAGCGCGCCGCGCAGGCCGCCGCCGAGATGAACACATTGGCCGGTGTTGACACCGTGCAGGGGCTAGATAACGGCGCGGCGGTGCAGGCCGCTGGGCTGGTGGTGCTCACTGTGCCGCCCGACGCGCAGATGGCGACGCTCGAAGGCGTCAAAGACCTGCTGCGCGGCAAGATTTTGGTCGATGCCACGGCGCGCGTCGATTACCGCGACCCGCGCCCGCCGGAGGGCCAGTCTAGCGGGCGCATGGCGCAAGCATTGCTCGGGCCGGAAGTGCGCGTGGTGGCGGCCTTTCAGAACGTGCCGGCCCACGCCCTCAAGCAGCTCGACGCCGAACTCGCCAGCGATGTGCTGGTGTGCGCCGACGACGCCGAGGCCCGCGCCGCTGTGGTGGTGCTGGCCCAGGCGGCCGGCATGCGCGCCTACGAGGCCGGCGGCCTGGACAACGCCCTGGTGGTCGAGGGGCTGACCGCGCTGATCATCGCCATGAACAAGCGCTACAAGAGCAAGACCGGCGGTATTCGCATCAGCGGCATTGGCCGAATAAATCCGTGAGCGAGGCCGCGTTCAACCCAACCGCCGCCACGCTGGTCATGACGGCGCTGCCGGGTCTGCCGCTGGTGCAGCCCGGCGATGACCTTGCGGCGCTCATCCTATCGGCGCTGGCGCGGGCCGACCTGCGCCTGCGCGACGGCGACGTGATTGCGATTGCGCAGAAGATCATCTCCAAGGCCGAAGGGCGGCTGGTGCGGCTGGCCGATGTCACCCCCTCGGCGCGGGCGCTGGAACTGGCGGCCGTCACCGAGAAGGATGCGCGCTTTGTGGAGGTGGTATTATCCGAGTCGCGCGAGGTGCTGCGGGCGCGGCCCAACACGCTGATTGTGGAGCACCGGCTGGGCTTTGTGTGCGCCAACGCCGGCATTGACCGCTCGAACGTCGCCCCGCACGGTGAGGGCCAGGATGAGTACATTCTGCTGCTGCCCAGCGACCCGGACGCGAGCTGCGCGGCGCTGCGGGCACGCTGGCAAGCAGTGACCGGCGCGACCGTGGGCGTGGTCATCAACGACTCGCATGGGCGGGCGTGGCGCACCGGCACGGTGGGCGTGGCCATTGGCGCGGCCGGGCTGCCGGCCCTGCTCGATCTGCGCGGCCAGCCCGATCTGTTTGACTACGCGCTGCAAATTACGCAAATTGGCCTGGGCGATGAGGTGGCCGCCGCGGCCTCGCTGCTGATGGGCCAGGCCGACGAAGGCCGCCCGGTGATCCACCTGCGCGGCCTGCCCTACGCCCTGCGCGAAGGCGACGCGCAGGAGCTGATTCGGCCCAAGGCCCAAGACTTATTCCGCGATAGGAGCTGAGGTAGATGGGTAACCAAGTGCCGGAGCGGTTAGCAATTTTGTTAGAGCGCGACACGAAAGCGTTCATGAGCCTGGCCCTGGTGTTGAAAGACGGCACGCCGCACGTCTCGCCGATTTGGTTTGACTATATCGATGGCCTGATCGTCATCAACACCGCGCGTGGGCGCGTGAAGGACAAGGTGTTGGCGCGGCACCCAGTGGTGGCGATGTCGATCTTCGACCCTAAGGACCCCTACCGTTACCTCATGATTAAGGGCACCGTGATCGACGAGACCGAAGAGGGCGGCTACGAAGAAATCTGCGACCTGAACTTGAAGTATCGCGGCTCGCTCAACTACCCCAAGCGGAACGGCGAAGTGCGCGTGACCTACAAAATTCGGCCGGACAGCGTCTACCCGGAAAAATAACCGTGTTGGCCGACGACGTGCAGCGCTTGATCCAATCGCGCCGGTCCATTCGGCGCTACCAGCCCGCGCCGGTGCCGCCGGAGCTGCTCCAGCGCCTGCTTACGGCGGCGGCCTGGGCGCCCTCGTCGCACAACCGGCAGCCGTGGCGCTTTGTGCTGCTGACCGAGGCGGCTCCCAAAGCGCGGCTGGCCGAGGCCATGGCGGCGCGGCTGCGGGCCGACCGGCTGGGCGATGGCGATGCGCCCGAGGCGGTGGCGGCCGATGCGGCCAAGTCGTACGCGCGCATTACGCAGGCCCCGGCCGTGGTGGTGGCCGCGCTCACGCTGGCCGATATGGACCGCTACCCCGATGCCAAGCGGGCGCAGGCCGAGTATTTGATGGCCGTGCAGAGTGTGGCCATGGCCGTGCAGAACCTGCTGCTGGCCGCGCACGCCGAAGGGCTGGGCGCATGCTGGCTGTGCGCCCCGCTGTTCTGCCCTGATGTCGTAGCCCAGGCGCTGGCCCTGCCGCCCGCGTGGCAAGCGCAGGCACTGGTAACCATTGGCTACCCGGCCAGCGCGGGCAAGCCGGCCACGCGCCGCCCGCTGGCCGAGAGTGTGATGGTGGTCAATGCCTGACGCCTTGCCTACACGCGTGGTAGCGCTGGCGGGCGGGGTGGGGGGCGCGAAACTGGCCCACGGCCTGGCCCAGGTGCTCGCGGCCGAGGCGCTCACCGTCATCGTGAACACCGGCGACGACTTCGAGCATCTCGGGCTGCCGATTTCGCCCGACCTCGACACGGTGATGTACACGCTGGCCGGGCTGGCGAACCCCGCCACCGGCTGGGGGCTGGCCGGCGAAACCTGGAACTTCCTGGCGGCGCT
>JAYUUW010000592.1:0-4437 GCA_043754665.1 Anaerolineales bacterium
GCGTGTGCAGCTGGGGCCGGTCGAGCAGCAGGCCGCCGTGTGACGGTGGCAGGCGCGCTGGGCGGGCCACTGGCGAACGCTGTGGCGCAAGGCGGGCCCCGGCCCTGGCTTTGCGCTGAGCGTCGCTCCTGGGGCTGGTTTAAGTCGGTTTAAGGCATACGGCGCGGGCGCGGACACAACCGGACCAAATTGGTCTGGTCTTGGAAGTGTCAGCGGCAGACGACTGGCTGCAGGCGGTCGTCGAGGCGCTCAGCGTAAGCCGTCACCGAGGCTGCGTCGGCACCATCAGTCATGCGCACGTGGACCACGGCCGCGCAGCGGGTAAAAACAATGTCGGCGCCGTCAAACCCAAATCCAGTTTCAACCATGCGCGCTTGTTCGCCGACAGTGACGCGGGCTACTGTGTCATCCCCGAAGCCGGCCAGGATCGCTTGATAGCCGCTTCTTACCAGCGCCACTGTGCTGTACAGGAATATGGTAACGCCGCCAGCCGGCCCGCCGTTGTGCTCGAACTGCTGAGAAATATCAGCAATTGCGGGTGGCAGCTCGTCAAACATCGCGGGCGCGCCGGAGCGTACCTGGCCGCCCGAGTAGCCCGCCGGCAGATCTCCGGATTGGATGAGTAGCGACTCTAGATCAATGTCGGCCAACGGGATCTGTGTGGCGGTTGGAACTGGAGTCGGTGTAGCGGTGCTGGCTTTCGTGGCGGTTGCCGTGGGGCGGACAGTCGGCACGGGCGAGCTAGTGGGCCGGGCCGCTTGCGTCTGGGCAATAGCGGTCTCGACGGCGCCGGCCGAAGGTGAGCACGCCGGCAGCAGCAGCGACAGAGCGATGGCCAGCAAAGTCAGGCGGCGCATACTCCCCCCTTCCAGGCTGCTACTTCTTTGCAGGTTTGCGCGGCTTGCGCGGCCTATAGGCGGCCGGCACCCGCTCAGCCGATATGTCAGCTTCGGACGGTGCACGGCCACCCACCCAGGCGCGGATAAGCGCGCGCACGACGGCCGACAATCCGGCGCCGTTGGCCTTTTTCATAGCGGCCTGGTACAGGCCGTCGTCAATTCTGACCTGTAATTTTACTTCTTTGGGTGGCGGGGCTGTCTCATCCGGCATGGGCGGCAGTTTAGCATGAATGTGGAATTTGTCTTGACACGATTTCAAAGAGTAGTATAATCTTGTCATGACACGTGGAATGACACAATATCAGGAAGGAAAACCAATGGAGGCCAAGAAGAAAACGAAGAAACTCGACCTACGGATTGATGAAGGCTTGGCGGCCGATGCCAAGAAGAAGGCGCGCCGCGAAGGTAAGCCGCTTGGCGCAATTGTTCGCGAGCTGTTGGTTGCGTGGCTGTCTGGAAAGCTCAGCGCCTAGAAACAGATCGGCCGACTCGGGTGTTGGAAGCACCTAAGCCGGCCTAGCCCATCGGGAGATAACCCCAAATGAACCTAACCGATTGTACCCCAACCACAGTAGCGCCAGTATTTGTTCAGCTCGACCAGGTCGAAGCATTGCGCGTGGCCCAGCGCGCCGGTGACCTGGCTTACACCCTCGCCCAGCGGGCCGGCGCATTGCCCGAAGCCCTGGCCGACATTTACCACGCCGTGTTCACTGACACCATGAGCGACCTTGGCCAGCCAATGCCCTGCTCGTGCTACCGCTGCCAAGCACTGCAGAAGGGTGGCCACTAATGGCTACCGAAGCAAAAGCCAAGACGCCCAAGCGCCCCGCGCGCGAGCCGCGCAGCATCCCGCCCGTTGACTATCGGACTCAGCTCCCCACGTGGCGGGCGGGTTGGGAAAAAATGGAGCCCTACCAAGTGAAGGCCGCCAAAGCCGACGTGCAGGAAATGGGTGCCATCGCGGACCTGTTGCGCGAGAAGTTCGCCGCCAGCTTGACCGCAGAGCAGCGCGCCACCTGGCACGCCATCAACACGACGCATTACATCGAGGGCGATTTCTTCCCCGAGAAAATACTGGAAGGGCTGCGTGACGGCCTGGCAGTGGCTGGCCGTCACCACACGTTGGACTATATCCGCGGGGAACTGGCCAGGGTCAAGACGGTGGCACTGGGCTTTCGGCCGCTGACGTTCTTGGAGTCACAGGCGCGCACGAAAGCCGACGATGCCGCGATGGCCAAGGCGGCCGACGGCGCGCCCACCACGGCCGGCGCTGATGTGGCCGCGCCCACCCACGCGGCGCCCCGAGATCTCGCTGACACGCAGCTGCCCGTGGCATTTGTCGATGCCATGGCGAGTCAGGCCTGGCGCACGCTCAACGACTGGCTGATAGCCAATGCGCCCGCCGAGGTGCACAGTCTTTTCAATGACCATGAAGCCATGGTGAACTATGTGCGGCAGGCGGACGGGCCAAACGCACCGAAGGCGCTTGAGCGCTACGGGATTGTCGAAGTGGTCGCCGGTGCGGTAACCAGCATGGACGCCCTCGGCGCGGGCTTCTACGGCGCTTTCGGCCAGCAGTACGGACAGGCCGAGGCGGTGGCCAAGTGACCGCCATCACACCCGAACAAGCGGACACGCCGCAAGAACGTCACTGCGTAAACTGCGGCCGACCCGCCGACCTGACCCTGCCGCGTGGGTTCATTTCCGGCAGCAATGGCTTTTGCTGGAACTGTGCCAGCTCTCCCAATGTGTTGGCCGAGCCAGTGCGGCCGCCTTGGGTAGATGAGTCCGAGTGGGCCGACTACCGGCGCTATCGGATTGAAGTGGCGGCGGACCCACTCGACACTCGCTTTGCTCTGACGGAGGCGCCTGATTGAAATACGCGACGATTCTAATTCTTGTGCTCGCCGCCGCTTGGGTTGGCGCGCAACTGGTACAACCCGCTCCAGCCGGTGCACAACTTCCGGCTGGAGCTCAAGCCATTGTAGAGACCGCGCTAGCAGGTGGGAACGCCACACGGATCGCGCAAGCCACGGCCACGGACCAAAGCGCCCGGGCCACGTCGACCACTGCCGCGCTGGCCACCCGCGATGCCCTTGCGCTGGCGCAGACTCAAACGTCGCTCAGCGTGGCCGGCACGCAGGCGGCGCTCACCGTCACGCTCCAGGTGGCGGCCGCCACCGCCGGCGCGCAGCAGACTCGCGTGTGGGCCACGCCGACGGCGGCCGCCATGCAGACGCAGGCGGTGGCCACCGCGGCCGCCCTGGTGCAGCGGCAGGCGCGCGCCGACAGCGCGGCGCAGTTCTGGGCACTGCTGCGCTGGCTGGTCCTCGGTGTGCTCGGGCTGCTAGGCCTGGCAGTGGTCGGCCTGGTGGTGGCGCGCGGCGCCGTGATCATTCACGCCGAGCAGCAGCGCCGGCAGGCGGCCACGGCGCGCGATGCTTTCCGCGTGCTCGCCGGCGGCCTGTGGGCCGAGTGGCTGCCCGGTCAAGGCTATCACGTCTACCCAGTGCCCGGCCAGCTGCCGACCGGCCCAGTCATCGAGCAGACGCTGACCCAGCCAAACTGGGCGCACGCGTGGCGGCAGAGCGTCCGGCTCTTCGCGCATTGGGGCGACCGCCATGGCTTCGGGATCCGCGAGATGGGTGCGGCCGGCGCAGCCGTGGTGGGGGATCCGGCGTGGCGCACGCTCTCCAAGCTGTTGAAGGACGCCGGCGTGCTGGCCGAGGTGCGCCGCGACGGACAGAAGGGCAGGGTGACGGCGTGGGCGGAGGGGTGGGACTACCGCCGCCTCGCGCATGAGCTGACCTATGGTCCGCTGACCCTGCCCTTCCCTGAGCAGGCGGATCCGCCGAAAGTGGCGTATACGGTGCCAACACAACACCACAACTAGGCTCAACACAACACGCAACACAGAAGGGGTAGGGCAAAAGCGGTCCAAATTGGTCCGGTTGTAGGTGGTGATAGGAGGCGGTGTATGAGTCGAGCTTCGAAGCGGAAGGCAGGGCAGCAACTGGGCACGCGGGCGGGGATCTACGTGCGCGTCTCGAGCGAGCGCCAGGGGGAGCGCGTGAGCCCGGACCAGCAAGAGCGAGATGGCCGCGCCTACGCGGAGGCGCATGGCTACCAGGTGGTGAGGGTGTTCCGCGATGTCGAACGCTACCGTGTAGCCGGCCGCCTGGTCGAGCCCAGCGGCACGCGCGCTGATCGACCAGGCCTGCGCACCATGCTAGCAGCCGCCCGCGTCGGCGAGATTGACCGGCTGATCGCCTGGCGGGAGGACCGACTCTATCGCAGTTACCGGCCAATGCTCGACGTGCTCGAATGCCTCGACGAGACCGGCGCGGTCCTGGAGCTTGTCAAAGAGACCTTCGACGCCACCATGGCCCCGATCAAGGCGTGGGCCGCGCGCCAGGAGCTGGCTGCCAAACATGACCGCCTGATGATGGGCGTGGCCGGCCGGCTGCGCCAGGGGAAGCCTTGGGTGAGCTCGCCCCACTATGGCTATCGGCGCGAAGGTGACCAACTGGTTATTGAT
>JAYUUW010000593.1:0-2216 GCA_043754665.1 Anaerolineales bacterium
ATCCACTTATCCTGCGCGGGCGCGCCGTAGGCCACCAGCAGCAGGTCGGGCCGGGCGGCCTGCACGCGGGCCACAATGGCGGCCTCGTCCGCGAGGCGCGGGCTGCCGGCGAACGTGCCGGCCACCACCAGCCCGGGAAACTGCGCACCCAGCCGGGCGGCGGCGGCGGCGGCTACGCCCTCGGCCGCGCCCAGGTAGTAGACCCGCCAGCCGTGCTGCGCCGCCAGCCCCGCCAACTGATAGATGAGGTCAGACCCGGCCACGCGCTCGGGCAGCGCCTGCCCCTGCCGCCGCGCCGCCCACAGCAGCCCTACGCCATCGGCCAGCACCACATCCGCTGCGTTGAGCACGCGCCGAAATTCGGCGTCGCGCTGGGCGGTCATGACGAACTCCGGGTTGGCGGTACAGATCTGCCGGGGGGTGCGCGCCGCCACCGCCGCCGCGACCCAGGCCAGCGTGCTGGCCGTGGTGAGCGGGTGGATGGGGATGCCGAGCAGGCGGATGGGGGTGGGCGGGGGGTTCAAGGGCTAGGGACTCAGGGGACTCAAGGGACTCGGGGGCGGGTGGGTCGAAAATGTATGTTGGGTTGAGCGAGATTGGTTGGGCTTGGGCCGTGAATTTGGCGTCCGGTCTGGCACGGCATATTACGCTGCGTCAGAATATATCTGAACATTAGCTAACCTGCCCCTGAGTCCCCCGAGTCCCTTGAGTCCCCCTCTCTCCGACCGCCCGCAGCACTCCCCACGCCGCTGCCGCCGCCCGCGCCCACGTGAAGCGCTCGATCTGGGCGTGGCCTCGGCCAACGAGGCCGGCAGTCAGGGCGTCGTCGGTGAGGGCGCGGCCAAGGGCGGCGGCCAGGGCGGCGGTGTCGAGCGGGTCGACGGTCAGGGCGGCGTCGCCGGCCAGCTCGGGCAGCGAGGCGGTGTTGGCGCACACCACCGGCACGCCGCAGGCCATGGCCTCCAGCACCGGGAAGCCGAAGCCCTCATACAGTGAGGGGAAGGCAAACACCCGCGCCCCCGAGTATAGCCCGGCCAGGTCGGCGTCGGGCACGTAGTTGAGCAGGCGCACCCACGGCTGGGCGCGGGCCACGGCCAAGATCGGCTCGGCCAGCCAGCCCGCCCGCCCGGCCAGCACCAATGTAAGAGCGGGGTGCGCCTTCCGCAGATCGGCCACGGCCTCGATCAGGCGCAGCAGGTTCTTGCGCGGCTGAAGCGTGCCGACGTGCAGCACATAATCGGCGGGCAGGTCGTAGCGGGCGCGCACTTCGGCCGGGTCCACGCGGCGCAGGCCTTCGTCGCGGCCGGGGTAGACCACCGTGACCTTGCTTTCCGGCACAGCATAAATCGTGGTCAGGTCGCGGGCGGTGGCGTGTGAGTCGGCCAGCAGGTGGGTGGCGGCGCGGGCGGCACGGCGGGTCGACCAGTCGAGGTAGCGGCGCTGGCGGGCGGGGTGCGCGTTCGGAAAGTGGTGGTAGCCCAAGTCGTGCACGGTGACCACGCTGGGCAGCGGGTGGGCCAAGGGCAGCACATGGGCCGGCACAAACAGCACGTCCGGCCGGGGGCGCACGGCCAGCAGTTCCCACGACAGCCGCAGGTGGGTCCACAGGCGCGGGAACGGGATGACGCGCCGCTCGACGGCCGGGTGCGCGGCCAGCCACGCGCCGGGGTCGTCGCGGAAGTACAGCCGCAGCCCGTCGGGCGGCGCGACCAACTGCGCCAGCCCCGCGATCAGACGGCGGGCGTACTGCTCGGTGCCGGTGCGCTGGGCGGCGGTGGCCCGGCTGGCGTCAATGCCCAGGCGCATGGCGGGCCGGCTTAAGCCGGTTTGCGCCCGCGCCACATGTAGCTGAGCAGCAGCCCCAGCCCGAGCACGATGAGCAGCACCGGCCACAGCTTGGCGGCCAACTCGCCGGCGGCGCTGCCCAGCAGGTTGAGCGTGAACAGCAGCGCCACGCCGCCTACCAGCAGGCCGAGCAGCCCCGGCACCAGCAGCCCGCGCTCGCTGGGCTGGGCCAGCCACTGCACCGTAAAGGCCAGCCCGCTGATGAGCACGAACAGCGGCCACAGCCGGCCCAGGTCGCCCCATTCCAGCGGGCCAAGGGTGATGGCGAGGAACAGCGCGCCCACCAGCGTGCTGCTGACGCCGGTGAAGACCAGGCCGTGGTTCTGGCGGCCCCCCACAAAGTAGTTCACCAGGCTGGCCAGGCCAAAGCC
>JAYUUW010000594.1:0-4495 GCA_043754665.1 Anaerolineales bacterium
GGTGCCGGTGATCGGGGCGGGGGCGGTGGGTGTGGCGCTGGGGCCGGCAAGGCTGGCGCAGGCCAGGGCGGCGGCGGCCAGGGCGCTGACGAACAGACCCAGCGGGCGCAGGGCGCGAACAGACGGCGGCTTGGACGTAGCGGGCATAGTCATCTCCTCGGGCGCGGCGAATACCGCTGGGCTAAGACGCCGGCGGCGGGCAAATGGTTCAACCGCCGGCCCACCCGATACTATACCAATTTTCGGGCAGCCGGCGGCGGGGTGGGCCTCCGGCGCCTAAACGCCATTCAAACCGCCCCGCCGGCTTTTGGTGCTTGACTCTGACCCCCAGATCATCTATTAAATCATTGGTTAGAAACCATTTCTAACCGCCCGCTTCATCACACAACTTATCGGCGCAACACTCAGACTAAGGAGCCTGTCTTATGCTAGGCAACATTGTCATTTGGCTTGTGCTGCTGGCGGTCACAGTTGGTTTGGGGTGGTTGGCCGTGCGCGCCTTCCGCGCCAAGAATGGGCTGGTCAAGTGGGTCGGCGGCCTGCTGAGCGCGCTGCTGACGCTGGTGGTGGGCCTCGTTACCGTAGTGGCCCTGGTGGGGCTGGTCAAGCTCTATGCTCCGATTGGGTCGCCGGTGCAGGCGCTGACGGTGGAAATCACGCCGGAGCGGGTGGCGCGGGGCGAACACCTGGCCAATTCGTTTTGCGTGGGCTGCCATTCGCCGAATGGGGACCTGCCGATGGTCGGCGGCGTGGACCTGGGCGCGGACATACCGATGCCGTTGGGTCAGTTTATCTCGGTGAACCTGACACCGGCCGGCCCGCTGGCGGCCTGGAGCGACGGCGAACTCCTGCGCATCCTGCGAGAGGGCGCCGCACCGGATGGACGGCGCCTGATCATGATGGGCGCGGCGCGCGCGCGCTATATGAGCGACGAAGACCTGTATTCCATCATCGCCTACTTGCGCAGTTCGCCGGCGGTGGAAAACGAGACGCCGCAGCCGCCCGACAGCCCGACTCTGCTGGCCGGCATCATGTATGTGCTGGGCCTGGTGCCATCGGAGCCGCCAGTCACCGGGCCGGTGTCGGCCCCGCCCAAAGGCCCGACGGCTGAGTACGGCGAGTACCTGGTGGGCTTCCAGGACTGTCTGGTCTGTCACGGCCCCAATCTGGACGGAAAGCCCACCAGTCCGATTGTGCCGGTCGGACCCGATCTGGCGGTCGTCAAGGGCTGGACGGCGGAGGAATTCCTTACCACGATCCGCACCGGCGTCGATCCATCTGGGCACCAACTCAGCGAGGTGATGCCGTGGCGCTCCATCGCGCGGCTAGACGACATTGAACTGACCGCCATTTACGAGTACCTGGCCGCGCACAACTAGCCGGGCAGCCAACGCCGGCCCGAGGTCCGTGCCTGAGCGCATGGGCCTCGGGCCGGTTGCATCCGGCGCGCCGCCCCAGCGCATGCGCTACAAGACAACCAAAAAGACCCGCGCCGAACAGGGCGCGGGTCTTTGGCATTTATTAGTCCGTATCGGCAATCGACCGCTGACCAAGCGCTCACGGACCGGCGTTTGGGAACGTCCAGCGGTGAGATTCTTCGCGCGCGACCGGAGCGTTGGTATCGGGCCTGCGCGACTGCGCTCAGAATGACAGTTAATTTGTTAGGGTGCAGTCCTGCGGCTTGGAAACCGAGATGCTCACGCCTATGTCCACTCATGTCTAGTGGCTGTTCCAAAGGGAAATTGACACTCGGCCGACCGAGAACAGGCGCCCACCAACGTCTCGGCATTTCCCAAGCCCATTCGTGTCAATTCGTCTGGCGCGGCCGATAGCGCCCTTTCGCCAACGGCCGCCTACGCTAGCGCGTTCCAGACTTCGAGCTTGGATTTGACGCGGCGGATGACGTCGTTGGTGAATTCGGTGGTGGTGGCGTGGCCGCCCAGGTCGGCGGTCTTCACGCCGTCGAACAGCGCCTCGAACACCGACTCGTAGATGGCGCGCGAGGCCCGGTCGGCCTCGAGCTGGCCGAAGTAGGGCAGCAGGGCGGCGCAGGCCAGGATCATGGCCATGGGGTTGGCCATGTTCTTGCCTTGCAGGCTGGGCGCGGTGCCGTGGGGGGCCTCGGCCATGACTACCTTCACATGCGAGGCGGTGGCGTCGAAGCCCAGCACCAGCGACTCGGAGCCGGCGATGGTGCCGAACATTTGCAGCACCAGGTCGGAGACCAGGTCGCCGTCGCGGTTGAGGGTGGGAATGACCATGGCCTCGCCGATGGACTTGAGCAGCAGCGCCATGGTGGCGTCGATGAGCTGCGGGTCGTAGCGCACAGCCGGGTAGCGCAGCGCGGCGGCGTCGAGCTCTTCCTTGAACATGCCCTCGTAGATCGGACTGACGGTGTACTTGGGGCCGCCAAAGACCTTGGCGCCCATCTTCTGGGCCTGCTGAAAGCTAAACTCGGCCACGGCGCGGCAGGTGCGGCGCGAAATCTTGGCGGTGCGGTAGGCGATCTCGTCGCCGTCTTTTTCCTCGCGCCATTCCTTGGCCCCGTAGGCGTCGTCCACCGCCATGCGCACCACGGCAATGGGCGCGTGCACGCCGCCGACCGGCTGAATGCCGGGGATGCGGCGTCCGGTGCGCAGGATGACCTTGCCGTCGATGCCCTCACGCAGGATGGCGTTGGGCGAGCCGACATCGCCCTTGATCGCGGGGGTGATGGTGGCGGCCTTGAGGCCCAGGCCGGTGTTAGCCATGGCATGGGCCGCCTCGCGCACGACTGCGTTCTTGGTGGCGCGGCGGTTCTCGAGCGAGAGGTCAAAGTGCATGAAATCGGTGGGCACCCGCGTGACTTCGGGCGTGAGCACGCGCAGGCTTTCCAGCAGTAATTCCTGCCCGGTCTGGTCGCCGCCTAAGATGACAACTGTTCGCGAGGCCATGAAGGGTTTACTCCGTCTCGGCGCCAGGGATGGCGTAGGAACTCAGCAGATTGGACCACACCGGCACGTACAGGTCGTGCAGGTCTTCGGGCACGACCCAGGTGAGCACCAGCACGGCCGTGTCGCGGGTTTCATAGAAAGTCTCGCCCATTATGCCCCGGCCGGGGGAAGTCCAGTCGATGCGGGTGCTGCCGTCTTCCTGCGGGACCGGGTCTTCGACCACCAGGTCGTCGAGGCCGTAAAAGTCCGACAGCAGTTGCTGGGCAAAGGCGTTCAGGTCTTCCACCTGGCTGCCGTCGTCGTAGGTGACGTTCTCGATGAAGCTCTGGCCGTCGGGCGAAGTGAAGGTGTCGACCAGCATGTTGTCGGGCGCGTCGGTGGTGTAGGTCCAGCCGAAGGGCACCACAAACTCAAAGTAGTCCTGCGGGCCGGTGAAGGTGTAGACGATGGCGTACACATCGGCTTCCGCGCCGGCGCCGGGGTCGGTGGTCATGGAGTTGGCGATCACCAGCAGGCCGTCGATGTATTGATCGTAATCGGCCGTGTCGACCCAGAAATCTTGCTCGTAGATCACCTGATCTTCCAGCCAGTAGTAGCTGAAGACGGTCTGGGGCGTGCCGCCGCTCAGTTCGAGGGTCTTGGCGACGCCGATGCTGCCGTCGTTTTGGACTTCCAGGTCGCCGGCCTCGTAGTTGGGGAAGGTGGCAAACCAGTTGTCTTCGACCGAGCGGATGAAGCGCTCCATCTCGGCTTCGCTGAAGTCCTGGCCCACATGGATGTACGACAGCTCAATCGCCACTACGGCGTCGGGCGAGGTGACGAAGACGCTGTGGTCTTTCTCGTCGCGCTCCCAGCCCACGGGCAACTGCGCGCCAAATGCGCCGCTGGGGTGGTCGTAGGCTTCCAGGTCGAAAACATCGGTGGTGAGGTTGGCCGGGGTGGGGTTGGGGTCGGCGTCGTCGGGCGTGGCCGAGGGCCGGCGGGTGGGTTCGACTGAGTCGGAGGTGGCGGTGGCGAGCGGGCGCTGGGTGGGGCGCGGCAGCGGCGTGGCGGTCGGCTCCACCTCACCGCCGCAGGCCAGCGCGGCCAGGGCCAACGCCAGCACGCCCACGCCCAGGCGGCGTCCACCACTTAAGCGAGACGATGCGTTCATCCGGGTACCTCCACCTTGCGAGCCAACCACAGCTTATCCACCTAACCCCACCGGCGCTACCAAGGCCGCCGTGGACACCGCCCGCAGCGCGATGCCCGCCAGGAACAAGGCCACGACCCCGTAAGTCAACACCTCTGGCCGCCCATCGCGGCCGCGTGTGAAGGCATAGGCCGCCGGATACATGATGACCAGCACGATGCCGTAGAGCACATGCACCCACAGCCGGGCCGGGCGCGGTTCGCCGCTGAAGGCCATTACTAGGCCGATGACGACCTGGGCCAGGTAGAGCAGTTCCCCGATGGCGATAACACCCATAAAGCCGCCATCGACCCCCCGATTTTGAAAGTAGCGCAGAAAGGCGTACCCGGCGGCGATGAGACTAAACAGCAGGCAGGCGTTGGCCAGCCCG
>JAYUUW010000595.1:0-5670 GCA_043754665.1 Anaerolineales bacterium
ACCAACCCCAGCAGGCACGACCCCACAATGCTGACGATCGTGATGAGCAAAGTGCCGCCGAGCAGTGTCGAAATATCCATGTCCGCCTCCTGCGCCGCGCGCCCCCGGCCGTCGCCGGCCCGGTAAAATTTTGCCCCTCAACCCCGGCGAGATTATAGGCCCGGTATAATCAACCCGCAACGCCCGTCACCGGAAAGGTAGCCGCCCACCCATGCAATCCGCCCGCTGGCTTGTCCTACTCTTAGCGCTCAGCCTCGCCACTCTGGCCTGCAACACCTTTACCGACGTCTTCGACTTCACGCTCGAAGGCCCCGAAGACCTCGCCACCGACGCGTTCGGCACGGTCGTCGCCCCCGCTACGCGCACGCCCAAGCCGCCGGCCACCCCCGTTGTACTCAACGCCACCGCCGCCGACCCGGCCGCGCCGACTGCCACGCCGCTGCCGGTCACACCCCTCACCCCGGCCGGCGACCTGCCCTTCACGCTCGACCAGGCCGACGACGCCCAGGCCGCCCTGCGCCCCGAGTTCGCCGCCGACGCCGAACTCTTCCCCGATGCCTCGCGCTACGTCATCGACGTGGCTGTCACCTTCAACGCCGACGGCAGCGCCACGCTCACCGGCCGCGAAGTCATCCGCTACACCAACCGTGAAACGTTCGATCTGTCCGAACTCTACCTCATGCTCTGGCCCAACGAGCGCGGCCAATACCTTGGCGGCGCCACGCTCGGCGCGGTCACCATCGCCGGGCAGCCGGTGGAGCCGGAGCTGCGCTTCAACGGCCTGGCCGCCCGCCTGCCGCTGGCCGTGCCCCTCGCCCCCGGCGCGACCATTGAACTGGAGGCCGCCTTCGTGGCCCAGGCCGACCCTGGCCTGGAAGACGGCGCGCGCTACGGCCTGACCAATGGCGTGCTCATCGCGCCCACCTTCTACCCGCTCATCCCGCGCCTGGTAGAAGGTGAGTGGCAGATCGAGCCGCCCGCCGCCGGCGGCGACACCACCAACAGCGACAGCGCCTTCTACGCCTGGCGCATCACCGCCCCGGCCGGCCTCGCCATCGCCGCCTCCGGCGTGGTGGTCGACCAGTCCGAAAGCGGCGGCGTGCAGACCCAGGTGCTGCTCACCGGCCCCATGCGCGACCTGGCCCTCATCGTCGGCGACCTGACCGTCACTACCCGCGAGGCCGGCGGCGTGCGCCTCAACGCCTACCTGCTGCCCGACCACGCCGACCAGGCCGCCGCCGTGCTCGACCAGGCCGGCGCGCAGATCGAAACCCTGCAAGCCGCCGTCGGCCCGTATCCATTTGTGGAGTTAGATATCGTGGATGCGCCCGGCGCGTTTGGCGGCATTGAATACCCCGGGTTGGTGCTCATCGGCGTGATCGACGCCAACGGCTTCTATGAGGAAGCCAACGTGCACGAGGTCGGCCACCAGTGGTTCTACAGCCTCATCGGCGACGACCAACTGCTGGAGCCTTGGCTCGACGAGGCCGCCGCCTCGTACACCGAACTGCTCTACTACGAGCGCGTGCTCGGCCCGCAGATCGTGCCCGATGTGCTCGACCAGTCGTGGGGCTACCTCGATTACGCCGACGACCCCACCCAGCCCATCGGCGGCCCGGTGGGCAGCTACGGCGACGACTACGGCCCCATCGTCTACGGCAAAGGCGCGCTGTTCTTCCACGCCCTGCGCCGCGAGCTCGGCGACGACACCTTCTTCGCCTTCCTGCACGCCTACTACGAGCGCTACCGCTACGGCTTCGCCACCAGCGCCGGCTTCCAGGCTACCGCCGAAGACACCTGCGCCTGCGACCTGGACCCCCTCTTCAACCTCTGGGTCTACGACGGCGGCCCCGTCGAGCGCCCGTAGATGGAGGTCGGAGGTCAGAGGTCGGAGGTCAGATAGGGCTGACTAACAAGCGCTCGCTACCGATCGAACGCCGCGTATTCAAAAGGTACTCGCTTCGTTCTCCCCTAACCCATTCGTGCAATTCGCGCGCAGCGATCGTGGCCAAAGCTTTTGGCCTTTTCCCGAGTCCCCCGCTACCCACCAAACGCCAGCCGCCACCCATCCAGCGCTAAAACTCTTTATACCCCCTAGACCCTTTTGGCCCGCCCCCCGCGTCCCCTAACCCGCCGGTGCGAGCGGCACCCGCAGCGTCACCGTCGTCCCTTGGCCCGGCGGGCCGCCGATCTCCAGCACCCCGGCCAGGTGCGCCGCCCGCTCGCGCATCCCCACCAGCCCTAGATGGCCGGGCGCCACCGGGCCTTCCGCCGGCAGACCCCGGCCGTTGTCGCTGATGCTGATAATGAGCTGCCCCTGGTCCTCGCGGATGTCGACCACCACGCGGCTGGCCTGCGCATGCCGCGCGATGTTGGTGAGGGCCTCCTGAAAAATCCGGAAGCAGCCAATGGCCGCCTCACTGGGCAGGGTCACCTCCGTCAGCGTAGTGTGCCATTCCGTCGCCAGCCCGGCGCGTTTCTTGAACTCGCTCAGTTGCCATTCCAGCGCCGCCAGCAGGCCAAAGTCATCCAACACCGCCGGCCGCAGCTCCTGGGCAATGCGGCGCACGACCTGCACCGTGTCGTCAATCTCCCCCGCCAACTCATCCAGTTGTTCGGGCGCGGCCGGCGGCAGTTGGTCCAGGTGGCGTATGCGCCGCAGGCCCATCTTCAGACCGGTCAGCGCGCCGCCCAGCTCGTCGTGCACCTCCCGCGCAATCCGGGCCCGTTCGGCTTCGCGCGCCTGCTCCAACTGCTGCTGCACCTGTTGGCGCGCCGCAATCTCCTGCCGTAGTTGGGTCTGCGACAGCTTGAGCTCATCCTCGAACGACTTGCGCTCGGTCAGGTCGCGCGTCACCTTGGCGAAGCCCACCACTGCGCCGCCGGCGCCACGCACCGGCGTAATGACCACGTTGGCCCAGAAGCGCGTGCCATCCTGGCGCACGCGCCACCCCTCGGCCTCGAAGTGGCCCGTCTCGCGCGCCTGCGCCAGGCCGCGCTGCGGCACCCCCCGCGCCGCGTCTTCCGGCGTGTAGAAGCACGAGAAGTGCCGGCCAATGATCTCCGTGGCCCGATAGCCCTTGATGCGCTCCGCGCCCGTGTTCCAACTGGCCACCTTGCCGCTGGGCTCCAGCAGGAAAATCGCATAGTCCTGCACGCTGTCGACCAGCACGTGAAAGCGGGCTTCGCTTTGCAGCAGTTCGGCGGTTTGCGCCTGCACCCGCTGCTCCAACTGCGCGTTCAGCCGCTGCGCCTGCTGCAGCAAGCGGGCATTATCGGCCACCAGCGCCACGCGGCGGGCCACGTCTTCGGCTAGCCGCAGGTCGGCCTCGGTTAAGGTCCGCGTGCCCTCGCTGACGGTCAAGACCACCACGCCCAGCGCATGGCCGCGGGCCGCCAGCGGCAGGATGATGTGGGCGTTCGGGCCGAGCGCTGCCAGGTAGGCCTGGGCGGCGGGCGGGGCCTGCTCATATTGCTTCTGCCAGTCGAAGTTCGAATCGAGCAGCGGCAAGCCGGTGCGCATCACTTCGGCGATCAGGCTATGCGGACTGTCGAGCCACAGCTGCACCTGGGCGTGCAGGGCCTGCAAGCGCGCCTGCTTCGCGGGCACCACGTGGGCCGTGGCCACATTCACGATGCGCTGGTCGGCGTGCAGGGTGTACACGGCGGCATAATCCGCCAGGTCGGGCACCAGCAGGAAGGCCAGCCGCTGCATCAGGCTGTCGTAATCCAGCGTGGCGCTCAGCGTGCTGCTCAATTCCACCAGGAAAGCCAGGCGCTGCCGGCTGGCCTCGGCCTCGGCCCGCGCCTGCTGCTCGTGCAGCCGCAGGTCGCGCTCGGTCTGGTACAGCCGGATGCGTTCGAGGGCCTGCGCGCCTTGCCGGCCCAGCGCCAGGATGAAGGCCCGTTCGGCGTCGTCGAAGGTGCGTACGTCCCTGAAGGCGAACACCACCACCCCCAGCGGGCGCTCGCCCAGCAGGAGGGGGATGACGGCCGACGCCTCGAGCTGCGCCTGAGCGCGGGCCTCCGTCAGCTCCGGGTAGTCGCGCTCCAGCTCGGCGTTGCTCGTGAACCACAGGGGGCGTTTGGCCCGCATGGCCGCCACCGCCGCCGTGCGGGCCGGTAGGCGGGGGTCGAGGGGTAAATAGCTAAAAGGGTCGCGCAGGCCGGCCGGCATGCCCACACTCGCCGCCAGGGCTAGCGCTTGGCCGTCGGCCGTTACCAGGCTCAGCGTGCCGCTGGCCGTGCCCAGCGCGGCGGCCCCCGCGGTGATGATCAGTTCGGTCACCGCTTCGACCGTGCGCGCCTCAGCCAGCGCCACGGTGATGGCTTGGAACTTCGCGCTGCGCGCCTCCGCCTCGGCCGCCGCCTGCTGGGCCTGGCGCAGCGCCGCCTCTAGCGGCCGGGTGGCATCTGTCGCGCTCAACTCACTCACCGTTCCCTCCCGGCCCGGCCCCCTTATAGCCGCTGCGGTTACTGGTCGTCGCCCTGCACTGGCGCATGCAATCCCCTTTCACGCTCGGCGCTTCCCCGCGATGGGCGTGGGGCGCGCCGGCCGCGCGCTGCCTACAATTCTATCGTTGCGCCCCTATCTGTCCAGCCCCCGTACTCGCCGCGCGCCCGGCCGGTTGCTGACTGCCCCACCCAACCACCATTTGCCATGGCTGGACGTATTTAATACAATCATCCTATGCGAAAACTCATCGTCCTCACCTTTGTCACCCTCGATGGCGTCATGCAGGGGCCAGGCGGGCCCACCGAAGACCCCAGTGGCGACTTTACGGCCGGCGGCTGGACCGTGCCATACTTCGATGAAGTGCTCGGCCAGACTATGGGCGAGCAAATGGGCCACCCCTTCGACCTGCTGTTGGGGCGCAAAACCTTTGAAATCTTCGCCGCCTATTGGCCGCAGCACGACAGCCCCATCAACACCGCCACCAAGTATGTGGCTTCGACCACGCTGACTACGCACTCGTGGCACAAGTCCGTCTTCCTGAAAGACGATGTGCCGGCCGCCATCGCCCAGCTCAAGCAGCAGGCCGGGCCGGAATTGCAGGTGCATGGCAGCGGCCAGCTCATCCAGACGCTGCTGCAGCATGATTTGGTTGACGAGTTTTGGCTAAAGATTTTCCCGGTGACGGTCGGCAAGGGCAAACGCTTGTTTGATACCGGCACGCTGCCGGGCGCCTTCACCGTGGTTGATTCGAAAACGTCGCCCTCGGGCGTGCTGATTGCGACGTTCAAGCGCGCAGGCGAACTCCGAACGGGATCATTCTGACAACCGCCCGCCCCTCACGGCCCGGCCAGCCCCCACACCCGCACCAGCCCCTCCCACCCGGTCGACGCCAGCTCGCGCCCGTCGGGGCTGAAGGCGATGCTCGTTACCCGGTCGGCGTGGCCCGCCAGCGTCGCCAGGGCGCGGCTGCCCCCGCCCACCGCCCATAAGCGGATCAGCCGGTCGCCGTGGGCCGAGGCCAGCACGCCGCCCTCCGGGCTAAACGCCAGCCGCTCGGCTGGGGCCGCTTGCTGGTCCAGCGTTTGCGCCGTCGCCCCGCCCTCCGCCGCCAAGTCCCACAGCCGCACCGTGCCGCCGGTGTTGCCCACCGCCAGCCAGCGGCCATCCGCGCTCAACGCCAAACTGGTAATCGGCGCCGGCTGTGCCAGTTCTAG
>JAYUUW010000596.1:0-11357 GCA_043754665.1 Anaerolineales bacterium
TCCGTCGATCCGGCCGGTGATAGCTGACGGCGCAGGGCCGGCGAGGGGCAGGCCGCCCCAGACGAATTAGCACGAATGAGGTTGGAGATGAGTGGGGCAGCGTTGTAGGCCACCCGCTTATTATTGCAAAAAAGCGCGGGGCCGGTCTATGGACCGGCCCCGCGCCTTTTGAGTCGCGGCTGCTCAGCCAGCGGCCCCCGCCGCGCCTCTCTCCGTCACCTGGCTCACGTCAACACGCCTTCGTGTCAATTCGTCTGGAGCGGCTCAGTTTGCCCAGGGCCTTGTCTCGGGGTCTCAAACCGCGTGCTCCCCAAACTTCCCCCCTCCCCCTTCGCGTCAATTCGTGGCCCCCGGCCTAGCGCCCGACGATCGGCAGCCAGACGCGCCCGCTGGGGGCAACGATGAACTGCGTGTGGGACGTAAGGCCGCCCAGGTCGGTGACGGTGAGCGTCGCGGTAAAGACGCCGTAGCCGTACAGGTGCGCGGCCGTGGCGGTGTCGGCCGTTGCGCCGTCGCCGAAGTCCCACCAGTACGTCACGCTCGGGCCGTCGGGGTCATACGACTCGGTGGCCGTAAACATGACCGACAGCGGCGCTAAGCCGGTGAGCGGCCCGGCTGCCCCAACGGCCACCGGCGCGGTGTTGGTGTAGGTGGCCGTCACGGTTTGCGTGGCCAGCGTGCCGGTCAGCGTGCGCGTCGTGCCCAGCGGGCCGTCGTCCCAGCCCACAAACACCCAGCCCGGCTGCGCCGCCTGCACCTCGCGCACCGCGTCCACCTGCACCGCCACCTCGGCCGGCGCCAGGCGCGGCGTGCCCGCGAACAGCAGTTGCAGGCCGGGCGGCTGCGTGCGCAGCTGCACCAGCCCGGCGCTGGGCCAAATCGGGCGGCAGTCGGAATCGCTCAAGCCGCCCAGGTCAGTGGCCGTCAGGCACAGTTCCAGCCAGGTGTTGTCGCCGTGGTCGGGGGCCGCGAAGCCGCCGCTCACACCGCTGGTGGGCGGCAGTGTGTTGGGGTGCAGGTGGTCCAGGTGGTGCAGCAGCAGCGACCACTGCAACTGCGCGCTGGAGAGGTCGCTGTCTTCCACATCGGTGGCGCCTCCGGTGAAGGTGACGACCTGCCCGGCCGTGACCAGCGTGCCGGTCAACGGCGTGAGGATCTGGGCCGTCGGCGCATAGTTGCCGGCGGTGATGGCGATGTGCGCCGTGGCGGTGAGGCCGAGGCTGTCGCTGACGGTGAGCACCGCCTGATAGCTGCCGGCCAGCGTGTAGGTGTGCGCCGCGCTGACGCCCGCGCCCAACTCGCCATCGCCCCAGGCCCAATCGTAAGTGAGCGGCTGGGCATCGGGGTCGGCCGAGCCGGCGGCCGAAAAGTTCACGGCCAGCGGCAGGCCGCCGTTAGTGGGCGTGGCGGCCAGGTGGGCCACCGGCGGCGCGTTGTCGCCGGCCACGTAACGCAGGCGGTGCAGCGAACTGTGTGGCCAGCCGACCAGCAGATAGTAAATATTGCCGTCTGGCCCGCGCAGCAGTTGCACCGGCCCTAGAAAGGCCGAGACCGGCAAACGCTCAAACAGCTCCGCCGTTACTGCGTCGCCCAGGCCGGGGCGCAGGACCGCCAGGTAGTTTTGCGCGTAGTCGGCAAAGAAGTAGACGCCCTGGTAGGCGGGCGGATAGGGGCTGCCGGTGGTGTACACGCCGCCGATCACGCTGCCACCCCGCTGCGGCACATGCCCATACGTCAGGCTGGGCTGGCCGACCGCCGCCGGCCCGAGCGCGTAGAGCGCCTGGCAAACGGCCGTAGTCGTCGGGTGGTTGGCGTAGAGCGGCTGCGGCGCCGGCCCTTCGTAGCACGGCCAGCCGAAGTTGTGCCCGCCGCCCACGTTAATCTCTTCCCAGGTCATCCAGCCCACCTCGCCGATGATGATCTGCCCCTCCGGCCGGAAGCTAAAGCGGAATGGATTCCGCAGCCCATAGGCCCACACCCGCGAGCGGTTGCTGGTCACAGCGCCATCATAGAAAGGATTGTCAGGGAAGCCGGCGCCGGTGAGCGGGTCGATCCGCAGAATCTTGCCGGCCAGGCTGTCGAGCGACTGCGCCCGCAGCGCGCGTTCATCCGGCTGGATGTAACTGGCGCCGTCGCCGTGGCCGACGTAGAGCGCGCCGTCTGGACCGAACATGACCGTGCCCACCCCATGCCCGCTGGAATCGGACGGAAAGCAGTCGTTAACGTAGTTCGGAGCGGCGCCGCAGCTCGGCGGAGGAAAGGGGCTGACCGCATCATGATACATGTCGACCGCGCCGATGTTGGCGAGGGTGCTGTTCTGGCCCAGCAGCACCAGCGCGCTGCCGGGCAGCGCCTGGTTGGGGTAGGCCGGGTCAGCCGAGACGCGCACCAGCCGGCTGACGCGCGCGCCGCTGCCATCGGGCGCATCGTGCGCATTGGTGGCGGGCAGATCGGGCGGGTCGTAGGTGAACCACAGGTAGACGTAAGGCGTGGCTGGAAAGTCAGGGTGCAGCGCCAGGCCGTTCAGGCCCCGGTCGCCATTGTCATTGACCTGCGCGGAGAGGTCGACAAAGGGCTCGGGCTGCAGCGCACCGTTTTGGGCGATGCGCACCTGCCCGCTCTTCTGCGCCAGGAACAGGCGGCCATCGGACGCCCAGGCGACGGCCGTGACAACGCCTAGACCGTCGAGCACGACCTCGTCGACAAAGCCGGCCGGCAGCGTGACGGCGGCCGCGGCGGCTTGGGGGCTGACGGCGGCGGCGGCCAGGCGGGTTAAATGCAATGGCGGCGGCCCGGCTGCCACCAGCAGGATCGCCGCCATCGTGAGCGTATGTTGGATTAAGCGAAGTTGGCGCGTGACTCCGTGCAAAGACCACCTGCGACCGACAAAGTTTTCCCCCAGCGGCCCAGCGCTAAGGTTAGCAGAAAAAGATGGGCCTCACAAGGCGGGCGCCACGCCGCGTCAGCCGCCAGTGGAGGCCAGCGGCGCGGCGGCGAATGGCACCTTGAAGGCCCGGCACCAGATCACCACCGACTGATAAAGGCTGAGGTCGAGGTCGGCCGGCAGTTCGTAGTTCTGCGCGCCCACGTTGCCTTTGAGCGGGCCGAGGTCGTGGAAGGCCATGAAGTCGAAGCCGATGGCGTTGGGCACCGGGTTCTCGGGCACCAGGTAGACGAACAGGTCGGGGCCGTTGAGGACCATGAAATTCTCGAAGCGCAGCACGCGCACGCCGTCGGCCAACTGGTAGATGGCGGCCTGCCCTTCGCCTTCGTGGACGATGTTGTAGAACTCGCCCTGGGCCAGGGTCAGCGTTTCGGGGGTGGCGGTCAACGCCGGCGTAGCCGTGGACGGCACCAGCGTGGCTTCAGGCGTGGCGCTGGGGAGGGCACTGGCGGCTGGGGCGGCGCTCGGCGCGGCCATGACGCCGGTGGGCGTCGGCGGCGGCCGGGTAGCCGCCGCGACGACCACCACCGGCCGGGCTGTCGGCAGCGCCTCGTCTACCGCGCGGGTGATGACCAGGGGCGAGAGCAAATACCAGGCGATCGGCGCCGCCACCAGCAGGGCCAAACCGCCGCCTATCAGCATCCACGGGCGTCGCAGCATACTCACCTCCACACACACTCGGCCGCAGTTAGTCTCACTGCACCTTAGCGGCGGAAGGTTACGCCAACCTTACAACCGTGGAACTCTTGTGTCCTTACTGAGTGACTGGCCTGAGGCTGTCAGCGTGGCGCATCAAGGTGACGCTTCGCGCCTCACCGGCCCAAGGGGAGCGCCAGGTCCAACGACCTGAGGCCGGATTCGGAATGACAATGGTTTTCTTTGTCATTCCGAAGAAGCCCTGGCGGTGCCCGCCAGTCCTAAAGTCAGAACAGGGTCCACGCCGCCGTTACCAATGTTTTCATTGTCACTCCGAACCCCGCCTCAGGTCACCTGTCCTGGCGCAGTCCATGCGCGGGTGAGGAGTCTCCCCCTGATAATCCTTGCCGCACCCTCGGCGCGCCGCCAAGTTTCTGAACAACGCCCACCGTCCGTTGGCCTTACGTGAGCCGCAGCGGGCGTAAGACGCGTAACGCCACCTCGCAATCACCTTGATCGCCCTACCCGGCGCTAAAGCTACAAGTTAGCGGGCAGTTCCAGCGGCTGGCCGTCGACCTCCAGCCGCCAGGTGGGCCGCCAGCCGAGGCCGAAGACCTCGATGAGGATGTCGGTGCGCTTGGGCGTCAGGCGCAGCGGCTGCACGTCCTGCGCGGCGGCGGCCCACTTCTCCACCAGCACCGTGAACTCGGCCTGCGCCTCAGCCTTAAGCTGGGCGATCTGCGCCGCCAGCGTCTCGACCGTCTCTTTGGACTCGTTCACCTCGGCCCGCGCCTGCTGCGCCAGCCGCTTCTTCGACTCGCCGCTGGAGACGAGCCGCCGGTTGGAGCGGCCCAGAAACAGGCCGACGAGGTTCTCGGTCGTGGTCCAGCGCGACTCGGATTCGCGGGCGCGCAGCTCGTCTTCGTTGCGGCCGATCTCGCGCACTTCGGCGGCGCGGCGGTCGTCGAGCGTGTCGAGCTTCTTGTCGTAGCGGGCGCGCACCTTGGCCACGGCCTCGTCGCGCCGGTCGTTGGCGGCCCGCTCGCACTCAGCGCGGAACTCCTCAAACGACTGGCCGGGGCGCGCGTAGAGCTTGAGCGCGGCGTTGTAGTGTAGCGAGAAGTCGGCCGTGCGGTACAGGTAGCTGGTCAGGTCTTTTTGCCAGGCGGCCAGGCGCTTGGGGTCGGCCAGGCTGCCGGCCACCTCGCCGGCCAACTGCGCCCCGGTGGGCGCGGCGCGGCCCACGGCCTTGACCTCCACCGGGCGCGCCTCGGTCTCGGCCCAGTGCGGGGCCGGCTCGCACTGGGCCGCCTCCAGCACATAGGCAAAGCGCCGGTCGGCGTTGACGTTGGCGCGGGCCAGCACATAGCGCACCAGCGCCTGCGCAAACAGCACCGGCCGGTAGACCAGCGCGCCACCCCCGTTGAACTGCGCCCGCTTCTGGCCGGTGGCCTCGCGCCAGACCAGCACCGCCTCTTCCAGCGACTGCGTGACCGGCAGGAAGTACTGCGGCCCGGCCGACGACAGGGCGGCGCTGGACGCAGCAGCAGTCGGCACAACCGGGGCCGCGCCCCCACCGGCGACACCAGCGGGCGGCGGGGCCAGCACCGGCAAGTTGGCCGGCTTGAGCGCCCGCACCTGCTCGCGCGTGAGCGGCCCGGCCAAATACGACATGGCCCAGCGCGTCTCAAAGATCAGCGGCTCGGGCGCGTGCACGTTGTTAAGCAAAAAGGTGCGCGGGCGCAGCGAGGAGATCAGCGTGTCGAGCCGGCCGATGTTGAGCGTGAGGCTGCCCTGGGCCGAGATAGTCTCCAGCCCTTCCAGCAGGCGCGCCTTGTCGCGGTCGGTTTGCAGCTTGCCAATGAACCAGGTGCCGGTGTTGGTCAGGCCCTTGTAGTCCAGGTCGCCGGGGTTCTGCGTCACCAGCACCACGCCCAGGCCAAAGGCGCGGGCCTGCTTCAACAGCCGCATGAGCGGCTGCTTGGTGGGCGGGTTGAACGGGTACGGCGGGAAGTAGCCGTAGACCTCATCGAAGTACAGCAGCGCGCGCAGGCCGGCGCTGCCGGTTTGGCCGCGCAGCCACGAGTTCACCTGTTCCAGCAGCAGCGCGATGAAGAACATGCGCTCGGCGTCGCTGAGGTGCGCCACGTAAAAGATCGAGATGCGCGGCTTGCCCGCCGGCGTGTGCAGCAGCGCCGGAATGTCGAGCGCCTCGCCCGCGATCCAGCTTTGGAACGACGGCGCGGCGGCGATGGCGTTAAGCGCCAGCGCCAGGTTGAAGCGGTCTTTCTCCGGGTAGAAGCGCTCCACCTCGAACACGCCCAGCTTGGCGAAGGGCGGCGTCTGCACATGGGTGATGATGGCGGCCAGGTCCAGCGGCTGCCCGGCGCGCCAGGCGTGCTCGAAGATGTTGGCCAGCAGAATGTGCTCGCGCGAACGCACCGGGTCGGCCTCAATGCCCACCAGTCCCAGCAGCGCCGAGACCGTGCCGGCAATGCGCTCCCGCAGGGTTTCGGTGTTGTCGTCCCAACTGAGCGGCGGCGGGTCAAACGAGCGCAGCACGCTCACCGAGCGGCCGGCGTCCGAGCCGGGCGTGTAAATGGCCCAATCGACCGCGTCTTTGAGACGCTGGATATTGGCCGAGCCCAGGCCCCATTGCGCCAGCCCGGCGCGCCATTCGGCGGCGCGGCGCACGGCGTATTCCTCCACCGTCAGGTGCGCGCGGCGGGCCTCGTCCACATTCACCCAGCGCTGAAAGTCGGCCGGGGCCAGATCGGGGAATTGCAGCAGCAGGTTGGTGATGTCGCCCTTGGGGTCGATGAGGATGGCGGGCAGCCCCGCCAGCGCGGCCTCTTCGAGCAGGTCGATGCACAGGCCGGTCTTGCCCGAGCCGGTCATGCCCACAACGACGGCGTGCGTGGTCAGGTCGTCCGGGTCGTAGAGCAATAACGACTCGGTCGGTGCGTGCGTTTGGGGGTCGATCAAACGGCCCAAGTTAAACTTCATGCCTTGCCTCCACCTGCCCCACCGTTACCAGTCTACTGCCCGGCCGTGGCCCATACGCGCTGCCACTCAGCGAAGTAGGCCGCCGCGATGTCGGCGTTGTGAATGATGAGGACGTTCTCGTCGTTGCTGTCCTCGGCGTTCTTCGAGAAATTATACGAGCCGGTGACCACCACGGCCTGGTCGATGATAAAGACCTTGCTGTGCAAGTTGTATTGGTTGCCGTCTTGCCGCACCTGGTTTTGCAGGCCGCCCTGCGTCAATAGCAGCCAGGCCTGGTCGCCCCCGGCCGAAATCTGGCGCGTCTCGAACACGCCCTGCACGGTGAGCCCGGCCGCGGCCTGGTCGAGCAGCGTCTGCGCGAAATCGGTGCGTGTGAACGAGAAAGCCATGAAGTAGATGCTCGCCTGCGCGGCCTCCAACTCGGCCTCGATCTGCGCCGCCACGCCGTCGTCGGGCGAGAAGTAGTTTTCGACCCGCGTGCCGTCGAGCGTGACCACCGGGTTGGGCGTGTCGGCCGTGGAGGTGGGGCCGAACTCCTCGCGCAGGAACATCTCTTCGAACTCGCGGGTGTAGTTCTGCGCCAGCCGCGACGACTGAATGTAGATAAAGCTGTTGTTGTTGCGGTAGGCGTCGTTGCGGGTGAAGTTCATCGAGCCGGTCCACACCGCCGCGCCGTCGATGACGACAAACTTGTCGTGCATGATGGCGCTGCGCTCGTCCTGGACGATGGGAATCTCCCCGGCGCGCAGGGCGACGATGCTGTCTTCCTCTTCCGAGTCCGTGTCGGTGACCACGCGCACGGTCACGCCGCGTTCCGCCGCCGCCAGCAGCGCGTCCGAGAGCGGCAGCAGGTCGAACTCGTAAATGGCGAGGTCGATGCGGTCTTGGGCAGCGTCAATGGTGGCAATGATCTGGTCGGGGATGCCGCCGGTGGGGTCATCCAGCCCGGCGGTGCGCTCGGGCTGGGTGAAATACAGTTGGTACCAACTGCCGCTGGTGGGCGCGTCTTCGACCACCGGCGTGGGCGGGCGCGGCGTAGCAGTGTCGTCCTTGAACAGGTTCGGCGCGACCACGTAGGCCACGGCCAGCAGGCACAGCGCGATCAAGCCGATGATGATGGAACTAATGGTAGCGGGAGCGGATGAACGGCGGCGGCGTTTTGTCATGGGGCCGCATTCTACCTCGCCGCGAGTAATCGAACAAACGTGCTTAGTGCCAGTGACAACGGATGGGGCTTCGCCCTAACGGATGAAGCGGATGCGGCCGGGTTGGATGATGGCCGACGGGATCGGACGTGTCGGGAGAAATTAGGCAGATACTTAGCGTTGAAAAACCAATAGACATTATTGGAAATAGGCGCGAGCGCCCCGGTTTCCCATCCCCAGGACTGCACCCAAATAAATTAACTGTCATTCTGAGCGCAGTCGCGCATCGCCGCTACCAACGCTCCGGTCGCGCGCGAAGAATCTCACCGCTCGACGTTCCCAAACGCTAGTCCCTGAGCGCTTGGTCATTGGTCTATTTCCGAAAAGGTCTGGTGGCTGGCTGCGCCATGCCGAACCATCGCCCGTACCCAAACCCATTCGTGTCAATTCGTCTGGGGCGGCGGATGGCGCCCCGCGCCATTGACCACTGGCCCTACCCTTTCCCAAACTGGGTAGCTCCCCGACCCTCGACTTCCCACCTTCGTGCCAATTCGTGGCTAACGCCTTACCGGTATTTATTTCTCAACGCTCAATTGCTCTCGCCCGCCAGCACGGCCGCGAATGCCGCCTGAATGCCCTGGTTGCTGGCGGCCACCTGCCCCTCGCCCAGCCGCCACGGCGCACCGGCGGGGGTGTTCATGACCCCGCCCGCCTCGGTGATGAGCAGGGCAGCGGCGGCCACATCCCACGGCTGGAGCATGTGGTGATAGTAGGCCTCGACCCCGCCGGTGGCGACATAGGCCAGCCCGAGCGCGGCGCTGCCGGTGGCGCGCACGGTGCGGCAGCGGACCGCCAGGCGCTGCAAGGCGGCCAGCGACAGCGCCCGCACCTGCGGCTCACGCGCCCAGTCCAGCCCGACCACGGCCTCGGCCAAATCGGTCAAGGCGCTGACCTGCAAGGCCTGCGGGCGGGCACGGCCTTGCTGCCGCCACGCGCCGCCGCCACGCACTGCATAAAACGTCTCGCGCCGCAGCGGGTCGTGGATGACGCCCACCTGCACCTCCCCGCCCCACGCCAGCGCGACCGACACGGCGAACACCGGCAGGCGGTGGGCGTAGTTGGTGGTGCCGTCGAGCGGGTCGATGATCCAGGTGGGCGTGGCGCTGTTCAGGTCAATGTCGTGCCGGCCCTCTTCTGAAAGAATGGCATGATCGGGGAAGGCGGCGCGCAGCCGGTCGAGGATGGCGGCCTGCGCGGCAAAGTCGGCGTCGGTGACGATGTCACGCGGGCCTTTCGACTGCACTTGGCGCGGCTTGGGGAACAGGGTGCGCAGCACCGCGCCGGCGGCCACAGACGCCGTGCGGGCGACAGCGAGAAAGGGTGTTAGGTCATTCGGGGTCATGGTCTACATTCTACAACGGCGCGGCCGGCCCGCTCCAGTGGGTCGAAGGCCTCGCATGTTAGAATGGCCCGGGGACCGCAGTCAAGCCGCAGCCAGGTTTCCCACGCAAAGTTGTCGGAAGAGGTAGCTATGAGCCCAACGAAAAGCACGCCGAAAGCCGCTAAGAAGAGCCCTGCCGCGACCGGCAAAACAAGCAAGGGCTTCACGGCCGAGGAAAAGGCCGCGATGAAGGAACGCGCCCAAGAGCTGAAGGCCGAAGCGAGCAAGGCGGACGGCGACAAAGCCGTGCTGGCGAAGATCGCCGAGCTGTCGGAACCGGAGCGCGCCATGGCGAAGAAGCTGCATGCGCTCATCAAGGCCAGCGCGCCGGCCCTCGCGCCGCGCCTGTGGTATGGCATGCCCGCCTATGCCAAGAACGACAAGGTCGTCTGCTTCTTCCAAAGCGCGCAGAAGTTCAATACGCGCTACGCCTCGTTCGCCTTCAGCGACGAGGCCCAGCTCGACGACGGCGCCCTGTGGCCGGTGGCCTACGCGCTGAAGGAATTGACCCCCGCCATCGAGACAAAGATCAGCGCGCTCGTGAAGAAAGCGGTGAGCTAAGGCGTTCGCCGCGCAGTAGCGCAAATTATTTGACAACGGCACACGCAGGTAGCACCCTGGCGATGCGCCCCCGCCGCGCCTTCCCTGCCGCCTTGTGATATTATTTCCGTGTGTTACCTGTCTTAGCGCGCCTCGGACCCTTCACCTTTTATACCTACACCGTCCTGATCGACCTCGGCCTGCTGGCAGCCCTGGTCGTGCTCTATCTGCGCGCCCCGGCCGGGCGCGGCGCGCGCTGGCTCGACGCCGGGCTGGCCGCCATCGTCGGCGGCTTCATCGGGGCGCGGCTGCTGTTCATCACCGTCAATGGCGACTTCTACTTCCCGCACATTGATGAGGTACTGCAACTGTGGCGCGGCGGGCTGGCCTGGCCCGGCGCGGCGGCCGGCGCGCTGTTCGGCGCGTGGTTCTACACCGCCCGCCGCCGCGAGGCCCTGCCGCCCATCTTGGACGCGCTGGCGCTACCGGTGGCGCTGCTGGGCCTGCTGGGCTGGGGCGGCTGCCTGGCGGCGGGCTGCGCCTACGGCGTGGAAGTCGCGCCCGGCCAACTGCCCGCCTTCCTGACCACCACCGCGCCCGACCTGTTCGGCCTGAGCGTGCCGCGCTTCGCCACGCAGATCGTCGGGCTGGCGTGGAGCGGCGTGGCCTTGATCGTCGTGTGGGCCATCGCGCGCAGCCCCGGCCGGCACTGGCGGGCGGGTGCGCTCGGCGCGCTGGCGCTCAGCCTGGTGGCGGCGGGGCTGTTCGGCCTGAGCTCTACGCGCGGCGAGCCGACCCTTTATATTTCCGGCCTGCGGATCGAAACCGTGGGCAGCGGGCTAGTGCTGGCCGGCGGGCTGCTGGCCTGGCTGGCCGCCGTGCTGCGCCCTGCCCCGCCGCCCACACCTGCCAGCGCAACCGACTCTCTCCCCAGCGCTGACGCCGCGCCCTCTGACGCCCCGGTAAACCCATGACCATTCTCAAACTGGGCCTGGCCCAAATCAAAACCAAGCTGGGCGACATGCCCGCCAACCTGGCCCACCACCTGGAACTGATCGACCAGGCCGTGGCGCAGGGCGTGCAGTTGCTGGTGTTCCCCGAGCTCTCGCTCACCGGCTACGTGCTGCAAGACCTGGTGCCCATGGTGGCCCGCCGCCCCACGCCCGATGACCCGATCTTTGCCCCGCTGCTCGCCGCCTCGCACAAGCTCGATTTGGTCGTGGGCTTCGTGGACGAGGACAGCCGCCACCGTTTCTACATTTCGGCGGCCTATCTGTCCGCGGGCCAAGTGGTGCATGTCCATCACAAGGTCTACCTGCCCACCTATGGCCTGTTCGACGAGGGCCGCTTCTTCGCCTGGGGCGACAGCATCCGCGCCTTCGACACGCGCTGGGGCCGCATCGGCCTGCTGATCTGCGAAGACTTCTGGCACGCCTCGCCGCCCTACCTGCTCTGGCTCGACGGCGCGGACGTGCTACTGTTCACCTCGGCCTCGCCGGGGCGCGGCATCACCCACGGCGAGAAGCTGGAGTCGGCCTGGTGGGTCGAGCACATCAACCGGGCCTATGCCAGCCTGTTCACCACCTTTGTGGCCCACACCAACCGCGTGGGCTTCGAGGACGGCCTGCACTTCTGGGGCGGCGCG
>JAYUUW010000597.1:0-4851 GCA_043754665.1 Anaerolineales bacterium
CCTGCTGCAAGCGCGGCTGGCGCGGGTAGATGACACCAGCGCGCAGCTCTTGAGCACCGCCGCCGTGATTGGGCGCTCGTTTGACTTCGACACGCTGCATGCCGCCAGCGGCCGCAGCGACGATGAGGCGGTTTTTGGCCTGGAGGCGCTGATGGCCGCCGGGCTGGTGACCGAGGTGGCCGGCGCGCCGGGCGGAAGCGGCAGCCCAGCCTACGACTTCACTCACGAGAAACTGCGCACGCTGGTGTATGACGAGACCAGCCTGGCCCGCCGCCGCCTGCTGCACCGCCGCGTGGCGGAGGCGTTGGCGGCGCGGGGGCGGCGCGCCCCGGCCGGGGCCGGGCAGATTGCCCAACACTACCAGCAGGCCGGGCGCGAGGCCGAGGCGGCGGAGTATTACCAACTTGCCGGGGACCAGGCGCGGGCGCTGTATGCGAACGCCGAGGCGCTGGCGCACTACCGAGCGGCGCTGGCGTTGGGCCACCCCGCCCCGGCTGGGCTGCACACGGCCCTTGGCGATTTGCTGACGCTCTCTGGTCTGTATGGGGCGGCGCTGACCAGTTACGAGCAGGCCGC
Organism: Anaerolineales bacterium; assembly: GCA_043754665.1. Lineage (GTDB taxonomy): Bacteria > Chloroflexota > Anaerolineae > Anaerolineales > UBA6663 > JADZEK01. Next base: position 577 of record JAYUUW010000597.1, read on the forward strand.
CGCGCTGAGCGCGCCCGCCGACCTGGGGGCGCTGGAACACAAGCTAGGCAGCGTCTATCACCGGCAGGGCGAGTGGGCGCTGGCCGAGAGCCACTTTCAGGCGGCGCTGAACGGGCTGGGCGGCGGCGCGCCGGCCGAGACCCGCGCCCGGTTGTATGCCGATTGGAGCCTGGCCGCGCACCAGGGCGGCGACACGGCCCGCGCCCAGGGCTTGGCGCAGCAGGCGCTGGAACTGGCGGAGGCCGCGGGCGACACACGCGCATTGGCGCAGGTGCACAACTTGCTGGGCATTCTGGCGGGCGCACAGGACGATGCGGGCGCGGCCCGGCAGCACCTGGAGCGCAGCCTGGCGCTGGCCGACGAGCTGGGCGACCCGGCCATCCGCGTGGCGGCGCGCAACAACTTGGCCTTGGCCTATGGCAACGCCGAGGCATACGGACCGGCGGTGCAGTTGGTGGAGCAGGCGCTGGCGCTGTGCACGGCGCAGGGCGACCGCCACCGCGAGGCCGCGCTGCACAACAACCTGGCCGATCTGCTGTATGCCGGCGGGCAGGCGGAGGCCGCGCTCCAGCATGTGAAGCAGTCAGTGACGATCTATGCCGAGATCGGCACGGCGACGGGGGCGGGGCCGCTGCAGCCAGAGATTTGGAAGCTGGTGGCGTGGTGAGGCGCGCTTGCGTGCGAGAGAAGAGAGAAAGAGAAATAGGCAGGGCGGCGGCAGTGGTCGCTCAGGGGAGTGACAAGCACAAGTAAGATTGAAAGCGGGCCGGTCAACACATTTGACCGGCCCGCTTTGTGCTCGATGGTTGAGAGTGTGAGGGGTGACACCCACGCCTGCCTTGAGTCCCCCGAGTCCCTTCAGTCCCCCGAGTCCCCACGCCTTGTACGCTTGATGCCCTTTTGCCGCCGCTGCCCGCCGAGGAGCCAGTGAAAGCCCTGCGCCAGGAAGTGCCCGGCGAGGGAGCCAATGACCACATCGCCGGGGTAGTGGTCGCCGAGGTAGACGCGCGAGAAGGCCACCAGCCCGGCGATGCCGTAGAACATGGGCGAGAGGCGCGGATAGTTCTGGCGCAGCAGCCACGCGCCGGCGAAGGCCGAGGCCGAGTGCCCGGAGGGGAACGACCAGGTGCCGGGCTTCTTGCCGACCACAATGGCGCGCACGATGTCGATGAACGGGCGGCGGCGCTGAAAGAAGGACTTGATGGGATATTCGACCAGCGCGGTGCTGACGATGAGCGGCACGACGGCGGTGCGCACGACCTTCCATTCGAACTTGCGATTGACGATGGCCGCCGCGCCGAGCAGCGCGTACCAGCCGCCGCCGGCGTTGAACACAAAGGTGAGGAAGTGAAAGAAGCCGTTGCTCACCCGGTTGTGCGGCAAGTGGTTGATCTGAATGAAGAGGTTGGCGTCGAGCGCGTTGGCGGGCTTGAGCCGGTGCAGCAGCGCCTGCCGCAGCAGGGCGCGCCGCCGCGCGTAGCCGTGCGCGGGCAGTCTGCCTTCCTGTTCGGGGTTGAGGGCGGCTTGCGTGGCCTGGGCCAGCGCCTCGCGGTCCGGGCCGTGCGTCGTTTGGACAGCGCGAGCGGTCTCGGCCAGCACCTCGGCCGCGTTTTGCTGGCCGGTGGCCCGGTCCGACACCTGCTTGACCTCGGCCGCCGCCTCGGCCACGCTCTTAGCGGCCGGCGCGCCGGTGGTCATCTGCCCGACTGACGCCGTGCCGACGGCGGCTTCCAGGTTATCGAGCACGGCCTCCGCGTCGGCGGGCGACTCGACCGTGGCGAGGGCGTCGGTCAGGGCATCTTGCACGGGCTGGGCGGCGGCCTGCTGCGCGGGTAAAGGTTTACGCCAGGGTGCGGCGGGCGTGTCGGCCAGGGCTTGAGCAATCGCCAGGGCTGGGTTGATGGGCGGGACGGGTTTCGGCGGCGGCGCTGGGTCAGCGGCCGGAACGGGCTTGGGCTTCTTGATTGATTTATCCGGCATCAGGCTGACCTATGCAGCTTGGTCTTCAAGGGTGGTCGAGAGGGTCGGCTGGGTGTCGAAGGACGCTTGGGTGGCGGTAGGCGACTCGGCGCCGGCCGGCACGATGACCTTGAGGGCCAGGGGCGCAATGGAGGCGCTGACGGGGGTTTCACCGACCAATTCGCCGTCGAGCTGAATGGTTTGGGGCGGGTCGGCCACGACGCTGACCTCGCGGCCCGACCAGTGCAGCAGGCGGGCGGCGTCTTCGTTGCCGGCCATGATGCTGGCCGCGACTGAGAACAGCGAGGCCAGGTCGCCGCTGCGAATGACGAGCACATCGAGCACGCCGTCGCTGATGCTGACGTTGGGCGCGAAGCTGAGGGTGGAGCGGCCGGGGATGCCGGAGTTGGGCGAGATGATGCCGGAGTTGGCCACCATGCACACCAGACCCTCGGTGTCGATGACCTGCCCGTCAATGGTGATGTGGTATTGCGACGCCTTGGGATTGGCTAATTCGCGAATGCCGTTCAGGGCGTAGGCCAGCCAGCCCATGCGGTCCTTTTGGGCGCGGTCGGTCTGCTGGATGATGTTGGCTTCGAGCCCCATGCCGAGGCGGGTGAGGAAGTATTGGTCGCCCATGCGGCCGACATCGATGGCGCGCACGACGCCGGTGCTGCGCGAGATGAGGGCGCAGGCTTCGGCCGGGTCGCTGGGGATGCCCAATTCGACCGACATGACGTTGGCGGTGCCGCCGGGAAAGATGGCGAGGGGGGTGTCGGTGCCGACCAGCGCGCCGGCCACCTCGCCCACGGTGCCGTCGCCGCCGTAGACGCCGACGGCATCGACGCCGGCCGCCAGCGCGGCCAGGGCATGCCGCCGGCCGTCGCCGGCGTCTTTAGTGACCATGACTTCCCAGTCGATGCCGGTGCCGTTGAAGGCATCGTTGAGGATGCCGAGCACGGGCCGGTCTTGGCCGGAGGCAGGGTTGACGATGATGTGGATGCGCTTGAAGCGGGGCTCGGGCTGCGCTTCGGCCGTTGGGCTGGTGGCTGTCACTTGGTTGCTCATGAGACCTCGTGTGATGATGGGACGCTGGCGCTAAACCGGTGATTATTTGTACACCGCCGCCCCAGGCGGAGGCATCCGTGGGCCGCTGAAAGGGCTGTCAGACGAGCGCCCGGCCGGGTGTAGGGATTCACCGACACGGTGGCGGGCGCGGCGGTTCTTGTCACCGGCGCACAGGTTCTTGTCATCGGCCGGGAGCGGTGGGCGACCCTGCAGATCAGTATGAGGATAAATTGTTCTACTTGCAATAGCTTGGGAGAAAGTCAAAGTATGGGGCGATTTATTTTTGGGACTCCCGGTGCTAGGCGCAGGGCCGAGTAGGTCGGGGCCGAGACGCTTCGCGTCACCGGCCAAAAGGGAACGCCAGGGCCGACGACCTGAGGCCGGGTTGCTCAGAAACTAAATCGCGGGCGGGTGGTGCTGTCCAAGCGTGCTCATGCTAAGGGTCGAGATTCCTCACCGGCCCGAGGGGAGCGCAAGGCCCAACGACCTGAGGCCGGGTTCGGAATGACAAATCCCGCGGGCGGGCGACGGCGAGGGGCCGGTTGAGCCAGGGGTTGGGGCGGCGCGCGAGGGCACAATTGGCGGGCGGGGCGAGTCGGGTTATACTGGGCTTATTCGGCCAGATTTGTTGAAAATAGGCGCCAACGATGCTAAGTCTCGACAAAATTCGCTGGGATGGGTTGACCGCCCACGGGCAAGCCTGTGACTTGCCCGGTCTGCTGCGCACGCTGTGCCGGGCCACGACGCCCGAGCAGGCCACCGCCCTGGCCCACGCCATTACGGAATACGTGTGCTATGAATACGACGTGTACACCGCGTCGTATGCGGCGGTGCCGCACCTGGCGGCGGCAGCGGCGAGCCAGCCGCTGGCCGAGCGGGCCTATCTGCTGGGGCTGATTGGCCGAATTGCGGCGCTGGCGCAGCGCCCGACGGCCGCGCCCGTGCCGCCGGAACTGCGGCCGGACTACGAAGCGGCGTTGCAGCGCTCGGCGTGCCTGGCGCTGGAGGCGCTAGGCCAGCCCGCGACCGCGTGTGATCTGCGGCTGTTGTGCGGCACGCTGGCGGCGGTGCGCGGCCACCCGGTGCTGGCGATTGACCTGTTGGTGACGGTGTCCAACCCGGCGGCGCTGCAATGCCCGGCGTGTGAGGGCTTTCACCCGTCGTTCGGCCACGCCCTGGTGCACGCCGCGGGGGCGGGGGAGTTGTAGGCCGGGCGGATTTGCCATTAACAACATCGCGGCCGGGGGG